>JBLGCM010000142.1:0-5193 GCA_047617345.1 Natronomonas sp.
CTTTTCACGTCGTCGTCGTCGTGATCGTCGACGACGCGGTAGATCAGATCTGCGACCTCGCGGCAGGCCTCCTCGTCGAAGCCACGGGTCGTGAGCGCGGGCGTACCCGCGCGGATACCCGAGGGGTTGAACGCCGACCGCGTCTCTCCCGGTACCGTGTTCGCGTTCAGAACGATGCCGACGTCCTCCAGTGCTTCCTCGGCCTCCTTGCCCGTCGTGTCGGGGTGAGAGTCACGCAGATCGACGAGGACGAGATGGTTGTCGGTACCGCCCGACACGAGCGAGAAGCCGTGTTCCCGCAGTTGGTCGCCCAGCGCTTTCGCGTTGGCGACGACTTGCTCGGCGTACTCCTCGAATTCGGGTTCGAGCGCTTCCTTGAAGCCGACGGCCTTACCGGCGACGTTGTGCATCAGCGGACCGCCCTGTCCGCCGGGGAACACCGCCGGGTCGACGTCGTCGGCGAACTCCTCGCTCGTCATGATGATGCCGCCGCGGCCCGAGCGGATCGTCTTGTGCGTGCTGCCGGTGACGAAGTCGGCGATCCCGACCGGCGAGGAGTGAACACCCGCCGCGACCAGTCCCGTCGTGTGGGCGATGTCGGCGAGGTGGTAGGCGCCGACGTTGTCGGCGACGCGCTGGATCTCCTCGAACTCGATGTCTCGCGGGTACGCGGAGTAGCCCGAGACGATGATATCGGGGTCGAACTCCTCGGCGGTCTCCGCCAGTCCGTCGTAGTCGATGTAGCCCGTCTCGGCGTCGACCTGGTACTGTTCGACCTCGTAGGTCTGGCCGGTGAAATTCGCCGGATGGCCGTGTGAGAGGTGGCCGCCGTGTTCCAGTTCCATCGAGAGGATCCTGTCGCCCGGATCGAGGACGGCGAGGTAGACGCCCATGTTCGCCTGCGTGCCCGAGTGTGGCTGGACGTTGACGTGTTCCGCGTCCCACAGCTCTTTGGCGCGTTCGATGGCCAGTTCCTCGACGGTGTCGGCGTGCTCACAGCCCGCGTAGTAGCGCTCGCCCGGATAGCCCTCGGCGTACTTGTTCGTCAACTCGGAACTCTGGGCTTCCATCACCGCCTCGCTGACGTGGTTTTCGCTGGCGATCATCGCCAGCGTGTCCTCTTGGCGCTCGCGCTCTGCAGTCAGTGCATCGGCAACGGCCGGGTCAACGTCCCGTACCGTATCGTAGCTCATATTCTCATTCAGGAACGGGCGGATAATAATCTACCTTTTCGACGGGGCTGTGGTATCCAGATACAGACATGAGCCACAAGACATACCCCTCGGAGTTCCCCAGCCCCGTGCGTGAAAAAGACACTACTCGTCCTCGGCGCTGTTGCTCTGATCGCACTCGCTGGCTGTTCCGGCCTGGGCGGCGATACCCCCGACGTGGGAGAGAACAGCGACGATCAGCCCGCGGATACTGACGACCAGCCCACGGACAGCGACGAAACCGACCCCACCTCGACCGCTGACGAAGGCGTCGATACCGAAAACAGCAGCACGGCCGCAGAGAACGTCTCGTATGCGGTCGGCATCGAGGTCAACGACTCCGTCGAGGGGCAGGAACTCGGCGCCATCGGCGCGACCTACCCCCGCGAGAACTTCACCGTCGACACCGCACAGCACGATGAGGTTCTCATCGGCATCGACACCGACGACGACGAGGAGATCGACCGCGGCTTCGAGGAAGAGGTGATTAGCGGCGTCAACAACAACGCCTACTCCTTCGACGTGACGATGGACACCAACTACACCCTCCAGACCGGCGACACCGTCCTGATCGAGTATCCCGACGTGGACAACCCCGACGAACCCGGCGAGTACACCGTCGAGACGCGGCTGAACGATCAGCGGATGGCCGATGCGGGTGTGCTGATCGAGTGAAACCGGCTGTTCCGGTCAGCACTATTGTGTAGCGTACCTTCTTGCGCGCTGGTGCACGAACATATTTTCGGAGTATCCGCCACACGCGAGGGGCGATCTGTGATCCGAGCTAGCGATTTCTTACATTCTATTACGCACGCTAACCAGACGCTTACTCTTTCTCGCCGGCGCCCACGGCGGCCTCGCCGACCGGATCGTGGCCCTCGATGACTTCCTGACCGCCCATGTACGGCCGCAGCGGTTCGGGCACCGTCACGGTGCCGTCGTCGTTCTGGTAGTACTCGAGCAGCGCAACCATCACGCGGGGCAGCGCCAGCCCCGAGGCGTTCAGCGTGTGGAGATACTCCGCGGACTCGTGCCGTTCGGGCCGATATCGGAGGCCGATCCGGCGGGCCTGAAACGTCTCGAAGTTCGAGGCGCTGGAGACTTCCAGCCAGCGACCGCCGCGGTCGGGGCCGTGGTCCATGTCGTCGGCCGGCGCCCAGACCTCGATGTCGTAGGTGCGCGCGGAGGCGAAGGTGAGGTCACCGCCACAGAGCAAGACGACGCGATAGGGCAGACCGAGTCGTTTCAGGACCGCCTCCGCTTCGGTGACGAGTTCGTCCAGTCGGTCGTCGCTGTCCTCGGGTTCGACGAAGTTGACGAGTTCGACCTTGTTGAACTGGTGGACTCGCGCGAGTCCTCGCGTTTCAGTGCCGTGCTCGCCGGCTTCCCGGCGGAAGTTGGGGGTGTAGGCCTGGTGTTTGATCGGCAGATCATCGGACAGCATGATCTCGTCGCGGTACATGTTCGTCACGGGAACCTCCGCGGTCGGGCAGAGCCAGAGGTCGTCGTCGTCGTACTCGACCTCGTTGCGGTCGCCGATCCGGTAGGCGTCCTCGGAGAATTTTGGGAGTTGACTCGTCCCCGTCATCGACTCGCTGCTGACCGGAATCGGCGGGAACACTTCTCGGTAGCCCTGCTCGCGGTGGATATCGCGCATGAGCTGGATCAGCGCGTGTTCGAGGCGGGCGGCGTCGCCTTTCAGAAAGTAGAAGCCGCCGCCGGTGACCTTCGCGCCGCGCTCGAAGTCGAGGATGTTGAGGTCTTCGCCCAGGTCGTAATGAGGTGTGACCTCTTCGGGCAACTCCCGCAAGTCATCGAAGCCGTGCCGGCGAACCTCCTCGTTGTCGCTCTCGTCTTCACCCGGCGGCACGTCGTCCTGCGGGACGTTCGGGAGTTCGAGCAGGCGCTGTTCGAGTTCCCCCTCCAGTTCGGCGGCCTCGTCTTCGATCGCGTCCAGTTCGTCTTTGAGCTCCTGCGAGCGCTCGATGGCCTCTTGAGCCGCCTCCTCGTTGCCCTCCTGTTTGAGTTCGCCGATCCTGCTGGAGACCTGGTTGCGCTCGTGGCGCAGGTCGTCGCCGCGGGATTTCAGCTCTCGCCACTGTTCGTCGATGTCCAGAATCTCGTCCAGTTCCGTCTCGTCGTCGCCCCGCAGTCGCAGCCCCTCCCGGACAACGTCGGGATTTTCGCGGACGAACTGCCGATGTAACATAGCTGTTCGTTCGCCGCGGCATTGCAAAACCGTTACCGTTCGGTATCGTCGCCGACCCGCACCGACGACGTGACGAATCCGCTCTCGTGCAGCGTCACGACGACCGTCGATGACCCGTCGTCCGGAATCGGCGTCTCGTGCGCGTCCGACAGTGTCTCCTCGCCGTCGACGCTGACGGTCAGCGATAGCGTCCCGGGAGTCGTCACTCGCCGGACGGCCCAGATTTCGCCGGGTTTGATCCGCCAGGGGCCGTGTGTCATCCCCTCGCCGCCGACCTCGTAGTCGACCGCCACCTCGTGTGCCTCCGGCCGTTCGTTTCGCACCTCGATCAGGTGATCCGGATCGGGACCGATCAGCGGGAGTCGCTCGATCAGCCCGAATTTGAGTGCCGCGAGCAGTGTCGTGACAGCAGCGAGGAGGCCGCCGGCGACAATCCCTGCAATGAGATATCTTCGCTCAACACCGGCGAGATACCGTCGACCCATGCCTGTGTGTACTCACATCTCCCGTATGTACGTTTTGTCCTCGCGACGAACGCGAGTCCAGTACAGTTTTGAGGATAGCTCTCCTCGATTCGCAACATGGATTACGAGGAAGTTCAAGCCGGCCGCGAGTACGTGGCACGCCTCGACCACGGCAAAGACTGGCGCGGACAGATCGAAGACTTCGCCGAGGACGAGGGGATCGACGCCGCCTTCTTCGTCGGTCTCGGCGCGGTCCAGAACGCCACGCTGCAGTTCTACGACCAGGAAACCCAGGAGTACGAATCCATCGAGTTCGACGAACCGCTCGAGGTCGTCCCCGCGGTCGGCAACATCTCCTGGCTGTCCGACGAGCGCTTCGCCCACACCCACGTCGCGCTCTCTCGACCCGACGGGACCACCGTCGCGGGCCATCTCGACACCGCGGCGACGTTCGCCGGCGAACTCTGGGTTCGAGAGTTCGAGACGACGCTAGAGCGGGAGCACGACGAGGTAACCGACCTGGATCTCTGGGGTCTGTAGAGGGATGCGGCCGGCAGACGAGCGGTACTTCGACGAACTGGAAACGGAACTCGACGAGGCGATGGCGGTTGCCAACGAGGCCCGCGAACGCGGCGGCGATCCCACGACCGAGGTCGAGATTCCGACCGCGCGGGATATGGCCGACCGCGTCGAGAACATCCTCGGGATCGACGGTGTCGCCGAACGCGTCCGCGAGCTCGAAGGCGACTTTTCTCGCGAGGAGGCCGCCCTCGAACTCGTCGAGGACTTCGTCGAAGGCAGCGTCGGCGACTACGACTCCCGCGAGGGCAAAATCGAGGGTGCGGTCCGCACCGCGGTTGCGCTGCTGACCGAAGGTGTCGTCGCCGCTCCAATCGAGGGGATCGACCGCGTCGAACTGCTCGAAAACGACGACGGCACGGAGTTCATCAACATCTACTACGCCGGCCCGATCCGCTCCGCTGGCGGGACCGCCCAAGCCCTCTCTGTCCTCGTCGCGGACTACGCCCGGACGCTTCTGGATATCGACCAGTACAAGCCTCGTGACGAGGAGATTGACCGCTACGCCGAGGAGGTCGAACTGTACGACAACGAGACTGGTCTGCAGTACGCGCCCAAGGAGAAAGAAGCGAAGTTCATCGCCGGGAACATGCCGATCATGCTCGACGGCGAGGCGACCGGCGACGAGGAGGTCTCTGGCTTTCGCGACCTCGAACGGGTGGATACGAACTCCGCCCGCGGCGGGATGTGTCTGGTCTTCGGCGAGGGGATCGCACTCAAGGCCCCGAAG
>JBLGCM010000143.1:0-5172 GCA_047617345.1 Natronomonas sp.
CTCTCGGGGTCGACCGTCGCCGTCGACGCGCACAACTGGCTCTATCGGTATCTCACGACGACCGTCAAGTGGACCAGCGATGAGGCGTACACGACCGCCGACGGCACCGAAGTCGCCAATCTGATCGGCGTCGTTCAGGGTCTCCCGAAGTTCTTCGAGCACGATCTCACCCCGATTTTCGTCTTCGACGGCGCGGTCACCGAACTCAAAGACGCCGAGGTCGAGAAACGCCGCGAGCAGCGCGAACAGTACGAAGACGATCTGGAAGCCGCGCGCGAACGCGGCGATTCCACCGCCGTTGCTCGGCTGGAATCACGAACCCAGCGGCTCACCGAAACGATCATCGACACCACACGCGAGTTGCTCGAACTGCTCGATGTGCCGATCGTCGACGCCCCCGCCGAAGGCGAGGCTCAGTGTGCCCACATGGCCCGGCAGGATGTCGTCGACTACGCCGGAACGGAGGATTACGACGCCTTACTCTTTGGCGCGCCGCTGACGCTGCGCCAACTGACCAGCAAGGGCGATCCCGAACGGATGGATCTCGACGCAACACTCGAACGCCACGGTCTGACGTGGGAGCAGTTCGTCGACGTTGCGATCCTTTGTGGCACTGACTTCAACGAGGGAATCCCGGGAATCGGTCCGAAAACGGCGGTTTCGCTGCTCGCCGAACACGGCGAGCTGTTCGCTGCACTAGAGGCTCGTGGCGAGGAGATCGAGCACGCCGACCGAATCCAGCAACTCTTTCTCGACCCCGCCGTGGTCGATGTCGCGCCCGAGACGACGATCGACCCCGATGTCGACGCCGCGCGGGCGTACGTCGTCGACCAGTGGGGCGTCGATTCCGACGAGGTCGAGCGCGGTTTCGAGCGCATCAAAGATGCCGTCGTCCAGACTGGGCTGGACAACTGGACGTGACTGTCTCGGAGCCTCGTAGGGGTATTATATGTGCTCGTATCCAACCGTCGGAGAGACGCGAGCCGTGACTGAGGAGCTACCCGTCCGGGCGATGCTCGACGGCGACCAGACTCGGGTGTTGATCGTCGAAGACGAGACCGACCTCGCCGACATGTACGCGGAGTATCTCTCGGAGTACGACACGACGATTGCCTACGGCGGCGAGCAAGCACTGGATGCCCTCTCCGGAGAGTACGACGTGATTCTGCTCGACCGGCGGATGCCGGTCGTCTCCGGCAACGAAGTGCTTGCGGCCATCGAAGAGCGGAAACTGGACTGCCGGGTGGCGATGGTCACGGCCGACGATCCGGATTTCGATGACATCGATCCGCGGATCGACGATTCCGTTGTCAAACCCGTTACGCGGGCCGAACTCCGCGAGACGGTTACCCGCCTGCTGAAACTCGAAGCGTACACCGAGCGGATGCAACACCTCACCTCGAAAAAGCTCAAGCGCAACGTCTTACGGGTCGAGAAGGCGCGGGTAGACCTCTCCGAAAGCCGGGAGTTCGAGCGATTGGAGTCGGAGATTTCGACGCTGGAATCGGAGCTGGATCGCCTCGCCGAAGAACTCGACGTCGAGGCGCCGGATGCTGTCTGATCGCTTCCTCAGGAGTCTTTTCGCTCGACGACGTCGCCCAGCGTGTACTCGCCAGCCGAGGAGCTACTCTCCCAGTCGGTGTCGTCCGTGCTGCCGCCGGCGGAGAGGTCGATTCCGAATTTGGCTTCGAGTTTCTCCTGGGTCTCGTCGGTCGGGAGCATCTCCCCCTGTTCGAGTTTCCGGATGAGGCTCGCTTTCTCGTTGAGGTCTTTCGCGAGGTCCTCTTGGCTCATTCCGGCGCTCTCCCGAGCCTGCCTGATCTGCTCGTCGTAATCCTGCGCGAGTTCGTCGATATCGTCGAACATGTCCTGTCGGCGGCCGCCGCCACCACCGCCGGAGGAGCCACTCGCTGTCGACGCGCCGGTGTTCGTCGCGCCCGCTCCCGTCGACGAACTCGAATCGGAGGAGCCGCTCGTGGAGTACTTCGTCGAGGAACTCGACGAGGAACCGGTTTCGACCTCCGTCCCGAAGTCGGTGCACTCGTCACAGACGTCGAGCTCTGCCCCTTCGATTTTGACGCGGTTTGGATTCGCCGTCTCCGTCCCGCACATCTCACACTGGACCATATCCGTCCCTTAGCCACCCCTCCGCATAAAACGCACGCCGCCCGAACGCACAACGCTTATTCGCTACTCGGCCAACTGTCGAGTATGCAGATTGCACTCCTTGGTGGAACCGGCGACATCGGCGAAGGACTCGCGTTGCGCATCGCTCGCGACACCGACCACGAGGTCCGGATCGGCTCTCGAAAGGCCGAAAAGGCCGAATCCGCCGCCGAAACGTACCGCGAGGAGCTCGACGACCGTGGTGCCGACGCGGCCGTCTCCGGCCACGGCAACCCCGAGGCCGCCGCCGAGGCAGACATCGTCGTTGCCGCTGTCCCCGCGTACTATCTGTCGGACACAATCGACGCGGTCAGCGACGACCTCGACGATTCGATTCTCGTCTCCCCTGCCGTCGGGATGCAACGCGACGAGGACGGACTGCACTACAACCCGCCGGGCGTCGGCAGCGTTACCGCGCTGGCAGTGCAGGCGGCACCGGATCACGTGCCGGTCGTCGGCGCGTTCCACAACCTCGCGGCCGCGAAACTCGCCAATCTCGATGCCGACCTCGACTGGGACGTCCCGGTCGTCAGCGACGACAACGACGCGAAATCGACCGTCGTCGACCTGATTGGCGAACTCGACACGATCCGGCCGCTGGACGCCGGCCCGCTCGCGAACGCCCCGGAAGTCGAGTCGCTCACGCCGCTGCTTATCAACCTCGCGGCGCACAACGAGGAGATGCACGACCTCGGCGTCAAGTTCTGGTAACCGGTTTCACTCGAAGGCAGAAAAACTCGATTGAAGGGCGCGATCAGTTTTGCCAGCCGTGAGTTCGTACCCGACCAGATCCCGCAGATCGACGGCGTAGGTCGACCCCTCGCGGTCGAGGACGAGCAGTCGACCCTGCGTCCCCCGAACGGTCCCCGCAGCGATGGTCTCGCTCATCGGCCGCGCTGAGAGATCGAGCCCGTACTCGAACTCGTACGTCCTGATCGGATCGTACCCCCCGAGCACGTCTCCCCACCGGTCGGAATCGACCGACCGGTGCAGACCGCGTCGCTTCGTGGGAACGCGCACCCGATCACCGATCTCGGTTGCGATCTCGGCCTCGATCTGTCGGGCGATCCGGCCGTCTTCGACCGTTCGGACGTGTGCGGCCCGGTCGGCGCCCTGCTCGCGCAGGCGGGTTTCGAGCCGCCACGACCGCGTGACGCCGACTTTGAACGTCTCGGGCGCGAAAGCAGCGAGATAGATCGCGTGTTCCTCCCGGCAGCTCTCGAGTGGGAGATCACAGTCGCCGGTACAGCGCGCACACGCCCACCGCGAGGTGTGTCGGTCACAGTAGGGCGCCTGCTCGCGGTCACAGCTCGTGTGGCCGTTCGTCTCGTACTCGATCGTGCCACCACAGTGGCGCCGACCGAGTCGGTAAGAGAGGTCGGTCCCGACGGCGAGGCCCTCGGTGCGGACGTCACTGTTCTCGGCGATCAGCAGTTTCGCCTCCCCGTCGCTGACCGGCGCCGTCTCGTAGCCGACGATCTGCACGGTTGGACTAACGGCGAGGCGGCGCAAAGATCTGACTCTTCACAGCGCTTGCGTGAGCCTCGTCCCGCAGTCGGGACACTTGCCGTGGTTGCCCTGCGTGTTGAACGGGCGACTGCAGTCGGAACACCCCCGCAACCGCGCTCGTGTCTCCGCCATGCGCTCTCGTATCGCTATCCGGGACTCGAAGCTGTTCTCATCTCTCATCCTCTCTCGGGAACTGTCCCACTACTCCGACCACCGGGATTCATTTCAACTGCAACCGAACTCCGGTATATGGGATACGAGACAGCCCACAAGACGGATACGGAGTCGGTCATTCCGGAGGAATTCGGCGGAATGTGGTTCCTCAAAGACGAACTCGACGCGAAAGAACTCGGCGTCACGGTGCTGGAACTCGAACCCGGCGGCAAGGGGAAAGAACACGACCACGGCGAGTCCGGACAGGAAGAGATCTACTACGTCGTCTCCGGGACCGTCGACGTTCATCTCGGTGGAGAGACGGTCACACTCGGAGCCGAGGAGGCGATCAGACTCGATTCCGACCAGCAACGACAGATCGAGAACGACGGCGACGAACGCGCGACGCTGGTCCTCGCGGGCGCACCGCTGTCTTGAGAGCCGGGCTTTCACTCCCAGGGGAATCCGCTCCGAGTAGCGACGGCCGCTCCGGAGGCGGCGATATCTGATACTCACGCCTTTTTACAGCTGGAACCAACGGATCAGCAATGGCTCAGTACCTCGGCGTCGATATCGGCGGGACGAATCTCCGGGCGGCAGTCGCGGCCGGTGGTCTCGAGATTCTCGGGAGAGCGACGACGGCGACACCGCAGGACGCGACCGCAGCGGATATCACCGACGAGGTGATCGACACCGTCGAGCGGGCGTGTGTCGAGGCCGACTGTCGGCCTCACTCGCTCGTCGCCGCCGGAATCGGCTCAGTCGGTCCGCTCGACCGCGAGGCGGGGACGATCGCGGGGCCCGCTAACATCACCGGGATGGAACGCCCCATCTCCCTCGTCGAACCGCTCGCCGAGCTACTCGGGACCGACAGGATCGTCCTCCGTAACGATACCGTCTGCGGCGTCGTTGCCGAGTCGGAACTCGCTGGTGATCCAGCGGAGAACCTCGCATATCTCACTGTCTCGACCGGGATCGGTGCGGGCGTGATCGTCGACGGGCATATCCTCTCTGGCAGCGACGGCAACGTCGGGGAGATCGGACACCTGACACTCGATCCCGCCGGGCAGATGCGGTGTGGCTGTGGTCGGGACGGCCACTGGGAGGCGTACGCGGGCGGCGCACACATCCCGAGATACGCGGAGTATCTCTCGCAAAAGGAGTCAGTCGACACCGACCTGCCAGTTGGTACCGACGCACTGGACGCGGCGGACGTCTTCGATGCCGCGGGTGCGGATCCCTTGGCCGATCGAGTGCTAGAGCGTATCGCCCGCTGGAACACGCTCGGCGTTGCCAACCTAATACAGGCGTTCGCGCCGTCCGAAATCGCCGTCGGTGGCGCCG
>JBLGCM010000144.1:0-5164 GCA_047617345.1 Natronomonas sp.
GAGCGTCGAGGCGACCTGTGCGGCCTCCTGTCCGGCAAGCGGCGGGTAGGTGCCGATCCGTCCCTGTCGGTGCAGCGTCACCGCTCGCTCATCGAGATGGCGGGCGAATTTCATCTGTTCGTACATCTCGACGAGGCGCTCGTCCGAGAGATCCGGAACCGTTGCCTCGCCGTGGACGGTCCCGTCCCTATCGAGCACCTGGACGAGATCGGACTCCCCCGGCAGACTCCCGGTCGTTGTCATACAGTCCACATTACCGCCCAGTCCCAAAGTCGTTTTTCCTCGTTTGATCGAACTGACGCCGCACACGACAGAGATGCGGCGAGGATCTGGGATGTGCTCGCGTGTGGCTGCTTTCGGAGCAGCCCGCACACGGTGTCACTACGCAACAAATTCGACGCCGGTAATCTCGAACCGTGCGCCGCCTGCGGCCCCGTCGGTCACACGGAGCTCCCACCCGTGTGCGTCGGCGACTTGTTTGACAATCGAGAGCCCAAATCCGGTCCCTTCCTCGGCGGTCGAGTAGCCGGCATCGAAGATGTCATCGCGTTCGCCCTCGGGGATACCCGACCCATCATCTTCGACATAGAACCCGTTGTCCAATTCTCCGACAGTGATTGTCATGTCTTCTCGCTCGTGTTCTGTGGCGTTTTCGGGAGCGTCAGCGACCGAGGGCTCGGAAGCTTCGCTGCCGGCGTCCTCCTGCGCCTGCGAGTCGGGGCCCGTTGAGCCGTGTTCGACGGCGTTCCGATACAGATTCTCAAGCAACTGTGCGAGGCGGCTTCGGTCGGCCCGGATTGTTCGGTCGACGCGAACGTGAACCGTCGCATCATCTGTCTCGACGTTCTGCCAGCACTGTCCGGAGACGTCCGCGAGGGAGACTGATTCCATCTCGCTCACTCGGTCGCCCTCGCGAGCCAGCGTGAGGAGATCACCGACAAGGTCGTCCATGCGCGTGAGCGCGCGGTCGATCGCTTCGACCTGTTCGCCGTTGCACTCCTCGCGCAGTAGTTCCAAGCGTGCCGACGCGACGTTCAACGGATTCTGGAGATCGTGGCTGACGACACCAGCGAACTCTTCTAAGCGATCGTTCTGGCGCTGGAGATCCTCCTCGCGGGCGAGACGATCCAGCGCGCTCTCCGCGTGACTGGCCAGCAGTTCCGCAAGTCGGAGATCGGTCTCGTCGAAGGCCGCTCGCGTTTCAGACACGATCTGAAAGTTGCCCTGAGCGCCGAGCGGAATACTTATACACGACTTGAACGGTCCCTGGGGATCGGCCTCGTCCCATGCGTCGACATCATCGATCAGAAACGACTCTCCCGTACGAAAGGTCTTTCCTGCTATCCCTTCGTCGACCGACATCGCCGTGATCTCGTCGGATGAGATTCCCCGAGAGACCGCCTTCGGGACGAGTTGCCCCTCCGTTTCGAGACTGATGACGCTCAGATCGAAATCGAGTACGTGTTCGCTGGCTACGATCGTTCGCTCGCAGATCTCTTCGACCGAATCGCCCGCAGTGAGGGCGTCCGCGACATCGTGAAGCGCGGTGAGTTTCTGCTCGTGGTCGATGCGGTCGAACGCCGTCGTCGCGTGCGCGGCAACTATCTCCGCGAGTGACGCGTCTGTCTCAGTAAATGCGTTCGGCTCTGGCGACCCGATAACGAGGACACCGTGGGTAGCAAGCGGGAACACGATCTGGCTGCGAACATCAGTGTCCGGATTGTAGCGGTCGGCCACCGTCGAGATGTCGTCGTAGATCTGTGGGGTTCCCGTCTCGAAGGCGATCCCCGCGATCCCTTCTCCGGGCGTAAAGGTCGGCAGTTCGTCGGCGATTTCCTCGGTCTGTTCGGTCCACGCTACCGGCACCAGTCCGCCTTCGCTCTCGTCGTACAAGTGGACGCCGTTGGCCGGCATATCGAGGATCTCGCTGACCGCTCGGGACAACATGGTCGCGACGTCTGCCGTTGTCTCAGCCTCCATGAGCGCGGCGGTAGTGCTGTGCAATTCCTCGATTGCCTGGTCTCGGGGACCGTCAGCGCCACCCGTACACCACGCGTACCAGCCATCCCGGAGTCCGGTCTCCTCCCCGTCGGAAACGATAGTGATCGAACACTCGCGGGGACCATCAGCCGTCTTGCATTCGATTTCCGCGATGGTTGCTTTCCCCGGCGCTCGCTCCCAAAATCGGTGGCAACCGTCTCCTTCCTCGTCGGAGACGACCAACTCGGCGAGATCTGTGCCGGTAACCTCCTCGCGTTCGTACCCGAATACGTCCTGAAACGCGTCGTTCACATCAGTGATCCGATAGTCGCCACCTTCGCCACGGAGCTCACCGGTTGCCATCGGGACGGGCGTCGTCTCAAAAAGTGTCTGTCGGCAACTGCGTTCTCCCCGCAGTTGGGCTCGCAGGTCGAACGAGCGAAAGGCGTAGCCGATATCCTCGCCGAGCTCTGTCAGCAACTCGCGTTCGGCTTCGTCGAACGCGTTCTGACGGCCAGCGTAGACGGCGAGGATGCCGTAGACCGTGTCGTCGTGTTCCAACGGGATCGCAGCCACTGCCCGGTAGCCGCGTTCGAGCGCTTGCTCACGCCAGGGTTCGAACTCCGGATCGGCGGTAATGTCCTGAGAAACGGCAACGCGTCGTTCGCGGACCGCCGTTCCGCCCGGCCCCTGCCCGGTCGGATTCTCATCGGCGGTGACAGTGATCTCAGCGAGATAGCTCTCGTTGATGCCGGCCGCTGCACACGGTTCGATGTGGGCAGTATCCGGATCGATCTCGCCAATCCACGCGAACAGATAGGGCCCGGAATCACTGATAATCTCGCAAACGCGGGTTTCGGCGTCAGCACGCGAGTCTGCGCGCATGAGCGCCTGCTTCACGTCCCTGGTGAGCGAGCGAACCCGATCAGATGCGGCAGCGCGCTGGGTAGCGCGATACTGTTCGACAGCGTTGGTGATGCGGTTCGTGAGAAGTTCGTATTGGTCAGTCCCGCGTCCTTTCTGGAGATAATCAGTCGCTCCAGCCGAGAGCGCATCGCTCGCGACGGCTTCGCTGCCTTTCCCTGTGAACAGGATGAACGGGAGGTTCGGCGAGTCCTCGCGGACAGCCCTCAAAAAGTCGATACCGTTCTGGCCGGGCATGTCGTAATCGCTCACGATGCAGTCGAACTCGCTGTCAGCCAGTCGATCCAGCCCGTCGGCCGTACTGGTTGCCGTCTCGACGCGGAGGCGTTCGTCCTCTCGTTCGAGGAACTCGGCGGTCACGTCGGCAAAATCTTGCTCGTCGTCTACATGCAGCACGCGAACAGGCGCCACAGAAGACTGATCCATCGATAGATGGATTTCAAAGAAGATACTATAATAGTTGGGGCCGATCGCAGGCGTCTTTCTGACGGAACTTATATTTCGCAACCTGCCCAACGTTTCAGAAACCGTATGGAAAGAGGGACTCGCGGGCAGTCTGAGACGGTCGGTGTCGTTCTCTTGACTGGCGTTTTTGTCGTTCTCGCGGTTGTTATTGGCACCTTTTTGCTCTCGAATTTCGACGGGAGCGACGAGACGACTGAAACCGTCGACGTCCATAGTGAGAGCAACGGAAGCCACATAATCATCGAGCACCGTGGTGGGGATAGCTATGAGGCGTCCGAGATTCGGATGGTGTTTCAGCAAGAAACCGGTGAGAATCTCCAGTATACACTGAACGACGGCAATTTTTCGCTGGAAACCAACGGCGACAACCGGACTTTCTCCCCAGGCGACCGGTGGACAAAACCTATCGACGGACTCGACGGACACGTCCGGTTGCTCGTCTTCGTTACAACCAGCGACCAACTGATCCACGAGGCGACATACGTCGTTTCCGAAGCGTGAACGCGGCTATCACTCGAATAGAAAAGCAACGTCCAGCCAGACAGTTTTTTATTCGGGACTGTCTAACTGCCAGTAATGCGATTTTTGACGGACAACAGAGCGCAGTCCATTCAGGTCGGGGCTGTCCTGTTGTTCGGTGTTCTCATTATTCTCCTCTCGACGTGGCAGGCATTCGTAATTCCGAACCAGAACGAGGACATCGAGTTCAACCACAACGAAGACGTCCAACAGCAGATGACCGAGGTACGGACGACGATAAACTCGATGCCAGACTCAGCAACGACACGCTCGGCGACTGTCGATTTGGGACTTCGGTATCCATCGCGGACGATTTTCAGAAATCCGCCGCCCGTGAGCGGAACCCTGACGACCGACGGGACAACAAATCCGGAAGTCAACATATCCATTTCCAACGCCAAAGCAACAGCGGAGTCTGCACTCGGTGTCGGCGACTTTTGGAACGGATCAACCCGGTCGTACCAGACGGGGTCGATCCAGTACCGCCCGAGCTACAATCAGTACGACAACGCTCCGACGACGATTTACGAACACAGCGTGCTGTACAACCGCTTCGAGCGCGAGGAAACACAGCTCGCCATCACCGATCAAACACTCATTCAGGACGGACGGCTCTCGCTGACGGCGCTGAACGGCTCACTGAGCGAAACCCGCGTCGGCAGTACATCCGTCGATTTCGAGCCGAAGAGTACACAGACGGCGACGGTCACGGTCGAACAAGCGGACTCGGATCCAGTCACGATCGAATTACCGACGCGACTGAGCGCTCAGCGATGGAACGAGTCACTCGGACCGGGCCACAACGTCACGACCGTCGCGGGTGCCTTCCCGGACTCCGATCGCTCGCTCGTCCGTATCTCGCTCGACAATCGCACCTATCGCCTGCAACTGGCGAAAGTTGGCGTCGGGCCGGATGCGACAGACACCGACGCGGAGTATCTGACACTCACCGATCCCAGCACGGTCGACGAACCGATTACGCTCGAACAGGACGAACGCCGGGAGTTCGTCCTCGAAGTCCGCGACAAGTACAACAAGCCACTCCGTGGTGAGACAGTCTACGCAGACGCGGGGAACACGATCGAAAACCGGCGCCAGACGAGCGGGGATGGCCGGGCTCGGTTTACTTACGAGGCCGGAGACACCGGCTCGGATACAGTTCAGTTCAGTATTCTGGATCCGATTGGGGGGCCCGTCGACGACGGGGCGCCCGAGGAAATCGCGGTCGACATCGAAGTCGAGGGCGACGAGACGCAGTCAGGGACGAGTTTGGCCG
>JBLGCM010000145.1:0-5163 GCA_047617345.1 Natronomonas sp.
CACACTACTACTCCCGCAGTCGGGAGGAGCTCTGGAAGAAAGGAGAAACGAGCGGACACACGCAGGAGGTCGAGGAGATCCGCGTCGACTGTGACGGAGACGCGCTGTTGTACCTCATCGAGCAGGAAGGTGGTGCCTGTCACACCGGCTACCGCTCCTGTTTCTACCGATCGATAGATGGCGAAGTACGGGGCGAGAAGGTCTTTGATCCAGACGATGTCTACGAGTGACTCGCGCCACGAACTGATCGAAGCGATCGAGCGGTCTGAGGAGGAACTCGACCGCCGACAGCGCCGCGTCGAGGAGTACGGCGAAAGCGCCCTCGCAGAGCTGACCGAGGGCTACGAATCCTTCTCTGAGGTGCTCGACATCTACCAGGATCAGGTGACCGGCGACGACGGCGACATCCAGACCATCGTCGAGTTCCAGAGCGAGATCGACCGAGTGATGTCCGAGATTCCCGACGACGTGCTCCACGCTGACATCTTCGAGGAGTGCGACGAGTACCTCCAACAGAAGTGGTTCAGCGATTCGGATTTCGAGCACGTCCACGATCAACTCGAACCCGTCGCGGATCTGGCCGAGTGGATCGGCGACCGCGACGAGGCCCTCGAAGCCTACCGCAAAGCCCGCCGGGATATCGAGGCCCGACTGCGGGAGTGCGAGGGGGAAATCGACGAACTCGAACGACTCGCCGACCTCTCCGAAGCCGATCTAGCCGCGCCGACCGAACGCCTCGAGGAACCGATCCGGGAGTACAACGAGACTGCAATGGAAGCCTTTCGGGAGTTCAAACGCTCGGCTTCCGCGCGGGAAGTCGTCCGGTTTCTCGACGAAATGGAGGCGTATCCGCTCGTCGAGTTCGAGTCCCCGCCGCAGGATGTCGTCGAGTTCATCGAGGAAAATCCGACCGGCGAGGAGCCGATTGCGACGATTCTCGACTACGCCGACTACTCCCGATCGAAACTCGAACACTACGTCGACGAACCGAACAAGCTCAAACACGCGATCGAGGGCCACCGCACGTATCTGGAGACGCTCGACGGCGAACCGTTGACGATCGACTGGCCGCCGCCGACGGCCGAGGAGCTCACGTATCGCTGTCGGGAGCTGACCGCCGCCATCAACCGGATCGATTCCGGCGTGGTTGAGCGGCTCCGTGAGGTCGAGGCCCGTCCGCGGGAGACCGACTACGAGCGCCTCCGGCGGAGCGCGGTCGTCCGGCAGGAACTCAGCGACGAGGAGCGCGAGCGGCTCCAGTCGCGTGACATCGAGGCTGATATTGCCGAACTCCGCGCCGAGCACGACCGGTTGAGCGAGGCGCTTGCGGAGTATCCCGAGCGGTAGCTGTCTTCGGCTCTCTCGCTGTTCTCGAAAGCGAGGGCCTCCGAGCCCGTCACAGCATGTCCGAGGAGTCGAGTGGTTCTCCAGTCGGTTCTCGGCCATCTCTTCGAGCGCGTACCGTTGCACGTTCCCGGTGGCGTTGCGGGGCAGTTCGTCGACGAGGAGGGTCCGCCGCGGGTGGGCGTAGGTGGCCGCGTAATCGAGCGTGAACGCTGTCTTGTCTGTATACCGGTCCGCAGCCATCCGCGGAAGCACCCCCATGTGCTCCATCCGTTCCCCCTCCGGTACTCGATGGTTTAGACACGCAGACCATACAGCGCAGTACACACCTCGATTCATGGTATCACCCCACATTCGAGGACTGGCCGCGGCTCCAGTCATGACACCCCACAGCGGATCCACGGACCAGCGCGAAAGGCGTTAGTGTCGCCCGTCCCACCCATCCGTATGGCGAAAGAACCGTGTGAGGGCTGTGGGCGGGCGGTCAACATCGGCGGCGGAATCGCCAACATCTGGACGCTCGAAACCAAGCCCACCGAGGGAATGACCGTCGAACTCGCCGATGGGAGTGAACACTTTCTCTGTTATGAGTGCATGGAAGCGCTGCCCGACGACCGCGAAGTGACCGCAGACGATATCGACGCGCTCGACCGGTAGGCACCTTCGATCGTGGCCTGTTGCGCGGGCCGAGCGGGGGGTATCGATACGACTGCGGGAAGGAGGCCGATCCACCGACAACGGGGGAGATCACAAGAAAATTATCCTCCGGTCACGCAGTCGCGGTATGGAGTTCGGTGTCGACGAAGCCGGAAAGGGGCCCGTTCTCGGGTCGATGTTCGTCGCCGCAGTGCGGGCCGACCCCGACCGGCTCCCGGCGGATGTCGGCGACTCGAAAGGCATCGACGCCGAGCGTCGCCAGGAACTCGACGCCGCGATTCGAGAGGTCGCGACCGTCGAAGTCGTCGAAATCTCCGTCGAGCGCATCGACGACCCCGACACCGATATGAACTCACTCACCGTTGCCGGCCACGGCGAGGCCCTCGCCGGCGTCGTCGAGGACGGATCCGCAGGCTATGCAGATGCGGGAGACACCAACGCCGTCCGCTTCGAACGCCGCGTCGCGGACGAACTGGAGTGTTCGGTCGACCTGCGGGCCGAACACGGCGCTGACGAACAGTATCGGATCGTCGGCGCGGCGAGTATTCTCGCCAAAGTCGCCCGCGAGCGACACGTCGGCGAACTGGCCGCCGAGTACGGTCCCGTCGGCAGCGGCTATCCGAGCGATCCGACGACGCGGGAGTTTCTGGAGTCGTTCGTCCGCGAACACGGCGAACTCCCGGCCTGCGCTCGCGAGAGTTGGCAGACCAGCCAGGACGCCCTGCGGGCGTTGGACCAGGCGTCGCTGTCGGATTTCTGAGTGCGCTTTGTCCGCGCGACCGCGACCGAGGCGATCCGGAAATCGTCGTTCACGATGACGGACCGAATCTCCGCAGCAACTGAAGCACAGATATCGCCCGAATTCACCACAGAAGCGCGGATCTGAAGAAAGCGACGGACCCGATCGAGTGTCTCGTCGAGACGATCCCGTAGCGTCGCGGGAATAGGTTTTCCCTCAGGAGAACCGCCGAGAGAGACAATCGAGTCGACGCCGGCTATCGCGGCGCGAGCAGTTCGATTGGGTGCGGGACCGGACGGTCGTAGAGGTGATCGAGCTGGGCCTGGCAGGAGGTGCCACTGGCGGCGATGCGCTCGCCGCCGACCGCGCCGAGGTCCTCGTGCAGATGTTCACCGACAGCGCGGGCCACGTCGGCGTACTCCTCCTTGTAGCCGAAACTACCGGCCATCCCGCAGCACTCGACATCGGAGGTTCGAACATCGTAGCCGGCCCGGTCAAGCAGTTCCGTCGTGTACTCCTCCAGTCCGAGAGTACGCTGCTGGCAGTGGCTGTGATAGGCCAGCGAACCGTCCTCGGTCGTCCGCAGGGAGTCGATTTCCCCGCCGTTTTCGAGCAGTCCGTAGACGTACTCGCAGATTTCGTAGGTGTTCTCTGCGAGTCGCGCGGCCGAGCGCTCGGGCAGCAGCTTCTCGTAATCGTTGCGGAACATCGCGGCGTCGCTCGGTTCGACGACGACCACGTCCCGCCCCTGATCGATGTGGGTTACGAGCGTTCCGTGGACCGACTCGGCCTGTCCGCGGGCGGTTTCGATCATCCCCTGCGAAAGGGGGGCGCGGCCGCTCTCCCCGACCGGCGGGATGTGGACGCACACACCGAGCGCTTCGAGCGCGCGGACGGCCGCCTTCCCGCGGTCGGGATCGAAGTACTCCGTATAGAGGTCGGGATAGAGGACGACATCGCGCTCGGGACTCGTGACCTGCGGGCCGCGCTCGGCGTACCACTCCCGCAGCGTCTCGCCGGCGAGTTCGGGCAACTCTCGGTCGGTATCGACGCCGAAGACCGAAGAGAGCAGGCGCTTGCCGAGGCCGGAACTCGTGACGGTGTTGGCCAGCAGCGGGACCGTGCTCCCGAGTTTCGCGAACGTCTCGATGTTACCAAAGAGCCACTTCTGTCGGTCCAATCCGCTCGTGTCCTCGTCTGGCTGAAGCCCCTCGACCAGATAGTCGAAGCTGCCGACGTCGGCGTCGCGGTTTAGCCGGTTGCGGACGACCGTGTTGATCCACGGAATATCGATATCGACCGGACACTTGGGTTCACAGCGCGAACAGCCCGTACAGAGGTCGTTCATGTCGCTGGCGCTGTCCAATCCGTGAACGCCGGCCTCCCAGCCAGTGCCGATACCGCCGGTGTAGGTCTCGCCGCCGAAGCCGTGGCCGCCGACCGCCTGGAAGTTCGAGCAGGCGTTCGAGCACGCACCGCACCGGATGCAGTACAGTGTTTCGCGCAACTGCTCGTCCTCGCGCATCTCCATCCGCCCGTTGTCGAGCAAGATGAGGTGGAACTCACGCTCGTCCGCCCCGCGGAACTCGTCGGCCTCGAAATCCGGAATCGGCGTCTCGACCGGCGGCGTCAGAAGCGAGACGTAGGAAGTGATATCCTGCCCCGTTCCGGTTCGGGCGATCAGCTCGGTAAACGGCTGGAGATCAACGAGGGATGGAACGAGTTTCTCGACGCCCGCGACGGCGATGTGCGTGTCCGGCGTGACCGCCGTCTTCCGGGCGTTGCCCTCGTTGGTAACGAGCATCAGCGTCCCCGTTTCGGCGACGATACAGTTCGCGCCGGTCATCCCCACGTCGGCCTCGCGGATCCGCTCGCCGACTTTCTCGCGTGCGAACGCGGTCAGTTCCTGGGGGTTCTCCGTCAGCGCGTCGTCGCCGGAGAGACCGAACTCCCGGTTGAATAGCTCGGCAATCTCCGCGGGGGATTTGTGCATCGCCGGGCCGATCAGATGCGAGGGGTTTTCCTTCGCGAGTTGGATGACGTACTCGCCGAGATCGGTCTCGATCACGTCGTATCCCTCGGATTCGAGGTGGTCGTTGACCGCGATTTCCTCGGTGGTCATCGACTTGCTCTTGGCCAGCGTCTGGGCCTCGCGCTCGGCCATGATCTCATCGACGATCTGATTGGCGTCCTCGGCAGTTTGGGCGATGTGGACCTCGCCGCCGTTTGCCTCGACAGCCTCGTCGACCTGGCCGATCAGCGCCGGCAGATCCTCGATAGCGTTTTCCTTGATTTCGCGGGCCGCGGCCCGCATGTCCTCGTAGCTGTCGAACTGTTCGAGGGCGTAGTCGGAGAGTTGATTTACCGTCCGGGTGTGCTGGGCGACCGCTGCGCCCTCGGTTTCGATCAGGCGGCGCAACTCC
>JBLGCM010000146.1:0-5128 GCA_047617345.1 Natronomonas sp.
CGATGATCTCCTCGGTGATGTTGTCGGCGTCGTAGTAGCCGTGATCGGCGTTGAAGTATCGAAGCGACGGTTTGCTGGCAATCAGGTTGTACAGCCCCGTTCCGATCACCGGCGAGCGCACGAGTGCGCGAAGCAAGACGTTGCGGTTGCCCATCGAGCTGTCCGTCGGACAGATACAGATCAGGCGCTCCATCTCGACGGTCTGGGCGGCGGCTGCCGCATACGAGTTCGTCAGCGAGGAGGCGACGACGATTGGCTCGTCGGTCAGATCCCCGACGATGTCCGCGACGAAGGACTCGTACAGCGACGCGGAGTATAGAAGCGGCGGTCGGTCGGAGTGGCCGTATCCGGGCAAATCCGGGACGATGACGTGATACTCCTCGGCCAGTTCGTCGGCGACGGTGCCGTACTCGTGGCCAGAAGCCGCCGCGCTGGTTCCGTGGAGCAAGAGCAGATCACGATTTTCGGGATCTCCGAGTTCGGTGTAGCTGATACCGAACCCGCGCCAGCGATAGGTTCCCCGATCGCCGTCGAGATACGGCTCGAACTCTCCGGCACGCGATTCGAGAACGCGGTTGACGAGGGCGGTTGCACCCACGGCACCGGCCGCGCCGACGACAACGTTGCGCAGTTTCATACCACGTCGTTGGACCGTCGCGGATATATAAGTAGCCTTCTCCGGAGTCGCTGGCGGGATCAGGCCGCTGCGAGTTCCTCGACCCGTTCGGCCAACTCGACAGTCACCGTCGAGAGATGTTCGAGTTCTTCCGGTTTCAGACGGGTGATCGGAACGTCGTATTCGACCTCGCTGCCGGTGATGGTGAGCGTTCCGACCGTCTCGATATCCATCAGCATCGCCTGGATCTCCGGGGTCAGTAGTTGACTGACGTTCTCTTTCGAGCCGCGGATGACGAAAGCGTCGTCGAGTTCGGCGGTTCCGGTCCGGATACCCCCGTCGGCTTCGGCGGGACCGACGTACCGCAACTGGACGGTAAACGAGGCGCTCACACCCTCGACGGTCGTGTGAATCGTCGTGTGCGCTTGCGAGAATGCGTTCGGAATTCGCGTTCGAACAGTGACCGAACGGCCGGCCTTGATCGTCTCCAGATCCGCCAGCATCGTTCCCGTGTTCGGCCTGAACGACGAACCGTCGACCATCTGATTCCAGTTGCGCCGGTCGCGCAGCGCGATGATGACCAATCCGCCGATCCAGAGCGCGCTCAGCGAGAGGAATATCCCCGGGCGCAGAAGTCCCCCGACGACCGGCTGCAGCAGTTGCGTGACCGCCCCGACAGCCAGCATCAAGATCGTCCAGATCGCCTGCAGAAACTGCGTGCCAGTGACCCGGCGCCAGTCGTCCATCGTTCTGTCCGTGAACGCACTGCCCCAAAATACCCGGGGGTTCCGGTCATTCACGCGATTCCAGCCGTCGTTTGAGAGCAGCGAGCAGATTCATCGCCTCTAGCGGCGTCATGGTCGCGATGTCTGCTCGGCGGACCTCCTCGAAGATATCGGCCTCCGTGTCGACGGACACCGTGGCCGCCTGCCCGCCCGTTGCGGACCCCCTCGCTCTCTGTGGTCTCTCTCTCGCGCTCGCTCCGCGCTCGCTCTCCTCTCGGATTCCGGTCTCGCCGTTGGTCCTGACACCGCCCGACACTCCGCCGGAGTCTTCGGGCGCCGAATCCAACACCTCGCGCGCTCGCTCGACGACGGTCGGCTCGATACCCGCCGTTGCCGCCACTTCGACGCCGTAGGAGGCGTCGGCGGTCCCGCGGGTGAGGTCGTGCTCGAAGACGACGCCGCCGTCAGTCTGTGTCGTCTCGAAATAGCGGTTCGTCGCTCTGTCGAGGCCGGCCGCGACCGCCGTCAGATCGTGGTGATGGGTCGCAAAGAGCGTGAGTGCGCCGACCTCGTCGTGTAAGAACTCGGTGACTGCCTGCGCGATTGCGAAGCCGTCGGCCGTGCTCGTCCCGCGGCCGACTTCGTCCAGCAGAACCAGCGACCGCTCGCTGGCGTGGTCGAGGATGTCCGCCAGTTCGGTCATCTCGACCATGAACGTCGACCGGCCGCCGGCGATGTCGTCACTCGCCCCGACGCGCGTGAAGATCCGGTCGACGAGTTCGAGGCGAGCCTGGCTTGCCGGAACGAAACCGCCAGCCTGCGCGAGGATAACGATCAGCGCGACCTGGCGCATGTACGTCGACTTACCACTCATGTTCGGCCCCGTGATGACCGCGATCCGTTCGTCGTCGTCGAGCGCGGTGTCGTTGGGGACAAAGGAGGACTGGGTCTGCTCGACGACCGGATGGCGTCCCGCCTCGATGTGGATTCCCTCGACGGCCGGATCGTCCGGGCCGACGACAACCGGCCGGCTGTACTCGTACTCGGCGGCGACCGTCGCAAGCGAGACGAGCGCGTCCAGTTCCGCCAGCACGGCCGCGAGCGCTTGCAGGTCTTCGGAGGCGTCACCCACCGTCGAGCGCACTTCACAGAACAGCTCGTATTCGAGATCATCGGCCCGCGCTTCGGCGCGGATGATCTCGTCTTCGCGGTCTTTGAGTTCGGGCGTGTAGTACCGCTCTGCGTTTTTCAGCGTCTGGCGGCGTTCGTACTCGTCGGGCACGCGGTCGAGATTGGCGTCGGTCACCTCGATGTAGTAGCCGTGAACGGAGTTGTACCCGACTTTCAACGAGTCGATGCCCGTCCGCTCGCGCTCTGCCGCTTCGAGGTCGTCGATCCACTCTTTACCCGTTCGTTCGGTCGCCCGCAACTCGGCGAGTTCCTCGTCGAAATCGGGCTCGATAATTCCGCCCTCGGTGATCTCCCGGTCGGGATCCTCCTGGATCGCATCGTCGATCAGCGTCCGAACCTCGTCCAGCGGGTCGAGCCGCTCGCGGATCGAGCGGAGCTTCCCACACATCGGGTCGCCGAGGGCCTCGCGCAGTCGCGGGATCACGTCGAGCGTCGCCTTCAGTGAGCGGAGATCACGGGCGTTCGCCCGCCCGCGACCGATCCGCGAGACGAGTCGCTCGATATCGTAGACAGCACGCAACTGCTCGTGGAGCCGTTCGCGTGTCTGTACGTCATCGCGGAGTTCGCCGACGGCGTCGTGGCGGTCACCGATCGCGTCGGGGTCGATCAGCGGGCGACGGAGCCACTCGTCGAGTTCTCGGCGACCGAGCGCGCAGGCGGTCTCGTCCAGCACGCCCGCGAGTGTCGCCTCGCCGTGTCCGCGGACGCTCCGTCGCTCGAACAGTTCCAGACTCTCTAAGGCGACGGCGTCGAGCAGCATGTACTCCCGGGGATCGTACCGCGTCAGGTGGTTGAGGTAGTCGAGGCGGTCCTCGGTGCCGCCGCGGGCGTACTCCGCATACGCGAGGACGGCCCCGCAGGCGCTGACCTCCGCGTCCGCCGCGAGCAGGCGATCCGGGGCACTGAAATACGCCGTCACCTTCCCGCCGGCCCGCTCTCTCTCGAATGCCTCGGCCTCGAAGGGGCTGACCGTGTACGATTCGACAAGTTCCTCGGGAACGTCCGGCCCGGCGATGACCTCCGCGGGGTCGAACCGCCCGAGTTCGTCCGCGATGGTTTCGGGGTCGTTCGCGCTCGTCGCGTAGAAATCGCCGGTCGAGATGTCCAGCACTGCACAGCCGGTTCGGTCCTCGACAGCCACCGCGGCGAGGTAGTTGTTGCGTTCGGTGTCGAGCAGTTCGTCTTCGGTCAGCGTACCGGGCGTGATAATCCTCGTTACCGCGCGGTCGACGACGCCGGTCGTTTCCTCGGGATCCTGGACCTGATCTGCGACGGCGATCCGATAGCCAGCGTCGAGCAGTCGCTCGATGTAGGACTCCGCGTTGTCGATAGGAATCCCGGCCATCGCGTACTCGCCGGTCGAATCTTCGCGCTGGGTGAGCGTGATCTCACACGTGCGCGCGACCACCTCCGCCGCCTCGCAGAAGGCCTCGTAGAAATCGCCGACCTGGAAGAGAAGGAGCGCCTCGTCGTACCGTTCGCAGAGTTCGAGATACTGGGCCATCATCGGCGTCAGTTCCTCGCGCCGGTCGGCCATCTTCTCCGGTGGGCCCAGTGGGCGATCCATAGCTATGTGGGCGTCTTCCGTGGACTAATACCTTTCATCTCTCCCGCTGTGAGTCATCGGTCGAGACCGACGCCGTCGGCGATCAGTTCGTGTGAGCGGAGCGCCGTTGCGTGCCCGTCGGCGACGTGTTGGATCATGACCTCCCCCACGCCGACCCGGTCGGCGAGTTGGTCGAACAGCCCCGAGATCGTCTCTGGGCTGCCCGAGATGGCGCGGGGCCACTCGCCGCCGTCGAGCGTGGCAGGCGTCGGTTCAGGCGACCCCCCCAGCTCGTCGATCGCCGCCTCGACGGAAGGTCGCGTCCCGACGACGCCGCGTTGCATCCGCTTGTAGGTCGCCTCCGCGACCGCTCGCAACCGGGCGGCATCCTCGTCGGAGTCGGCGCAGATCGCGTTCACCGCGACAATCCCTTCCGGTTCGTCGATACCGCCGCCGAGGTCCGAGGGCTGGAACTGCTCGCGGTAGGTCTCGAAAGACTGTACGGCGAGTTCCGGTCGAATGAACGCCGCGAAACAAAAGCGCAACCCGAGTCGCGCGGCAATCGCGGCGCTGGACGGACTCGACCCGAGCACCCACGGGACCGGCGGCGCATCGCCCGAGCGAGGGAGTTCGAGGTCGCTGTAGGCGTGGCTCTCCGGATACTCGTCGTAGAGATGGGTCGCGACCGCCTCGATTTTCTCGGCGTGGTCCTCGTCGGGGTTCTGGACCCGGCGGCTCGTTTCGAGCGCGCGATCGGCGGCCGGCGAGCCGTTCGCTCGGCCGAGTCCCGCGTCGATGCGACCCGGTGCGAGCGCGTCGAGCGCGCCGAACTGCTCGGCGACTTTGAACGGGCTGTAGTGGTTGAGCAACACCGCCCCCGAGCCGAGCCGGATCGAGCCGGTCCGCGCGGCGAGATGACCGAGCAACACTTCGGGGGTCGTCCCGGCGAGCGTCTCGGCCATGCCGTGGTGTTCGGCAACCCAGAACCGCTCGAAGCCGAGGGATTCGGCCTGCTGGGCTGTCTCGACGGTGTGCTCGTACGCGTCGGTC
>JBLGCM010000147.1:0-5126 GCA_047617345.1 Natronomonas sp.
CCCGACGTTCCGTCCGGGGGACAGTCTCGCGTGGGAAGCGTTCGAGACAGGCGAGACTGTCCAGTACGACGATGTCTCGGCCGTTCCGGGGCGTCTCAACCCCGATACAGTGATCAGAAGTGAAATGATCGTCCCGGTCGGTGACCACGGCGTGACTATCGTCGGCTCCACCGAATCCGGGACGTTCGATATGACCGACGTATCACTAGTCGAAACACTCGCCAGTCACGCTGAAACAGCTCTCGACCGGATCGAGCGCGAACGGGAACTCGCCATCAAAACCCAGCGACTCGATGCGGTTCTCGACAACACGACGACGCCGATGTTCATGAAGGACGATGACGGCCACTACATTTTCGTTAATCGGGGGTACCGTGAGTTGTTCGAACTCCAAAACGAACCCATCGCCGGACAGACTGACTACGACCTCCATCCGTCGGAGATGGCCGCCAAATTCCAGGAGGATGATAAGACGGTCATCGAGCGCGGAGAGCCACTCGAAACCGAGGAAAAAATTATCGCCGATGGCGAACATCGGTGGGTTCTCGTCACGAAAGCCCCGATCTACGATACCGGCGAGCGGTCCGACCCGGAGACACCGGTCGCCGTCTTCGGCGTCGCAAGCGATATCACCGAACTCAGGCGCCGCGAACGCCACCTGCAGCGTGAGCGCGACCGGCTCGATGAATTCGCCAGCATCATCAGCCACGACCTCCGGAACCCGCTGAACGTGGCTGTGGGCCGGCTTGAACTCCTCGAGGAGGACTGTGAGAGCCCACACCTCGAACCGGCCGAACGCGCCCTCTCGCGGATGAACACGCTCATTGAGGATCTGTTGACGCTCGCCCGTGAGGGCGACGAAGTGGGCGATACGGAACCGGTCGATCTTGCACATCTCACCGAAACCTGCTGGCGCAATGTCGACACCGCCGACGCGACGGTCGTGACAGACCTCGAGCGGACCGTCTACGCCGACCGAAGTCGGCTCCAACAACTCTTTGAGAATCTCTTCCGGAACGCCGTGGAACACGGTTCCACGAGCCCTCAGTCGTCTTCGACTCCCGAGGACGTCGAGCACGCCGGTGGAGACGTGACCGTCACAGTCGGCGAGTTGAACGACGGGTTCTATGTCGAAGACGACGGACAGGGAATCCCTGCTAATGAGCGCGAAACGGTGTTTGACGCGGGGTACTCGACGGCAGAGGATGGGACTGGATTCGGGCTAAGCATCGTCAATCAAGTCGCCAAAGCCCACGGCTGGGACGTTACCGTGACTGGCGGTTCCGAAGGCGGTGCACGATTCGAGATTACCGGGGTCGAGTTCACTGGTGAGTAGACGCCCTGTAGTCAGCACGCAGCTTCTGCCAGGATACATCGGGTCGTGTCGTGCTGAACAGAGCGGGGTCTCGTGTTTGGATCCGTACTGAACCGATCGTAAGGCGACAGATCAGAAGGGCGGATCTTTTTATAAGAGTGTTTCGTATCAGGCGACAGGATGTCGACCGAGATTCAGGAGCCAGACTGGTTGGAAGCGGAGCGGAACTACGAGGATCCGATGCGCGAGCGGGGGACGATTTCGGAGCTGTTCGAGAAAAGCGCCGCCGCCAACCTCGATGGGAAAGCACAGCTGTTCAAGGGGGGGATCTACGACAGATCACTGGCTCATCTACTGCCCGACGCGGCGGCGGGGGAGTACGAATCGATCTCCTACCGGCAGATGCGCCGGATCGTCCGCAATCTCGCGACTGGGTTCCGCGAGTTGGGGTTGGCACCGGACGACCGGGTTGGGTTGTTCTGTAGCACTCGCATGGAGTGGGCACAGACAGACTACGCACTGCTCGCTGCGGGCTGTATCGTCACTACCGTCTATACCGATTCCTCGCCGAATCAAGCGGAGTACCTGCTCAGTGATCCGGAGGCCAGCGCCGTTGTCGCCGAGAACGAAGGGCTGCTCGACAAGGTCCTCGAAGTCGAGGACGGCCTGGACCTCGAATTCATAGTCGTCGTCGACGAACCGGAATCGAGCTACGAGCGCGAAGACATTTACACGCTGGGAGACGTCCACGACATCGGCGAAGACGAGTACGACGAGGAGACCTACGAGGGGTGGCTGGACGAGCGACAGCCGGAGGATCTGGCCAGCCTCGTCTACACCTCGGGGACGACCGGTCAGCCAAAGGGCGTTCGGCTGACACACTGGAACTTCCGGTCGAACGTCCACCAGATCCGGCGGCGGGCCGGGCCGCGGCCGGACGAACCGGACCGACCCTGTATCAGCAGCGACTCGACGGCGATCTCGTTCCTGCCGCTCGCACACGTCTTCGAGCGAACCGTCGGGAACTTTCTCGCCTACGGTTCCGGTGCGACCGTCGGCTACGCCGAGAGCACCGACACTATCGGCGACGATATCAAGAAAATCCAGCCGACGACGGCCGCGAGCGTCCCGCGGGTATATGAGCGCATCTTCGACAGCATGCGCGAACAGGCCGCCGAGAGTTCGGTCAAAGAACGGATCTTCAACTGGGGGCTGGATATCGCCATCGAGTACCAGAAAGCCGAGAATCCCGGGTCGATGCTCCGACTCAAACACTCGATTGCGGACAAACTCGTCTACTCGACAGTTCGAGAACAACTCGGCGGCAACATCGAGATCATGGTTTCCGGCGGCGGGAGCCTGAGCACCGACCTCTGTCGAATATTCAACGGAATGGGAATCGTCGTGACGGAGGGGTACGGTCTGACCGAGACGGCACCGGTCGTCTCGACGAACTCCGTCGACGACATCCGGCCGGGAACGCTCGGCACCGCCCTCGTCGGCGTCGACGTAGCAATCGACGAATCGGCCGTCGACCAGGCGGATATCGACCGCGAAGTCGGCGGAAGCGTAATCGGCGAACTGCTGGTCCGCGGGGACAACGTCACCGACGGCTACTGGAACAAACCCGGCGCGACCGAGCGGACCTTCGTCACCAACCCGTCCGACAGCGACGATGTCGTCACTCCGGAGGGCGTCGCCGCCGACGGTGCCGGCACGTGGTTCCGAACCGGTGATCTGATCGAGCAGACGCCGGATGGATTCCTGATCTTCCACGAGCGCCTCAAGCAGATCATCGTCCCGGACACCGGCAAAAACGTCGCGCCACAGCCGATCGAAGATCTGTTCTCGACGAACGACCGCGTCGGGCAGATCATGGTCGTCGGCGACAACCAGAAGTTCGTCGGCGCGATCATCGTGCCGAACTTCGAGTCGATGCGCAAGTGGGCCGACGAGACGGGGATCGATCTGCCCGACAACAACTACGCCGCCATCGAGGACGACCGCGTCAGGGAGTGGATCAACGAAGCCGTCGAGAACGCCAACGACCAACTCGAGAAACACGAGAAGGTCCGCGACTTCGCGCTGGTCGGCGAGGAGTGGACGCCGGAGAACAGCATGCTCACACCGTCAATGAAGAAAATCCGAAACACCATCCTCGACAGCCACGAAGAGAAGATGAGAGAGATATACGGCGAGGATTACCGCCCGAAAGACTAACTCCGAAGACCCACAGCGGTTTTGTGATCGGCCCTGTAGGCGGTGGCATGGACCGCAACGAGGAGGCCAGTGCACACGACCGAATGCAGCGGTACGAGGAACTCGCCGAGCAAGAACGCGAATCCCGCGCGCAGAAGCGAGCGATGCTCGACGACGTGAGCGAGGAACTGACCGGAGTCGTCGAGCGCGCAATCTCGGCGGCGGGAGCCAACGTCGCCGTCGATTCGACGAGTTCGGACGGCCGAACGCAGACGCTCAGAGCCAGACTGGATCGGGCCGCACTGGTCGCGGCCGTCACCGACGAACTGCCGTCTGGATTCATCGTCAAACGCGTCAACGATGACGGCACCCTCGCTATCGAGTGGTCGCGGCGGGAGTCCTCCGCGGAACAGCGGGCGATGGTCATCCTCCAGGCAATCGTCGCCGAGGAAATCATCACCGACGCCGACGAGCTGATTACCGACGCGCCGACGCGACAGGAAGTGATCGAGCGGGCGGCCGAACTCGGCGTCGACGAGGATCTCGCGGGAGAACGACTCCAGCGCCTTGACGACATCGGCAAGGTCGACATCGAGGAGGGGCGAGTGTTCCCGGGGTGAGCGGCGCGCGGGTGTTTCGCCGGGGTCTGCGACGGCCGAGACGCCGAAATCTCTCGGCCGTCCAGTCCGCCAAGACGAGAGGGCGTCATCAGCAACCCCTGGCCCTGGCGGATGACGGGCAAGCGCGCCGAGGGGTTCAGCCAGTCGCATGCTCGTCCGGACACGGCTCAAACCAACCGACGCATCTTACTTCCCAGCGCGCCCAGTGCAGGTATGAGCGATCAGGAGAGCGATCCGAGCGCAGATCTCACGCACGTCGAGGACGGCAACGCACAGATGGTCGATGTCGGCGACAAGGCCGACTCCAAGCGGCGAGCAGTTGCGGAGGGGCGAATCGATCTCCAACCCTCTACCGTCGAGGCAATCCGGTCCGACGGCATCGAAAAAGGCGACGTGCTCGCGACGGCCCGTGTCGGCGCGATCCAGGCCGTGAAACACACGTGGGAAACAATTCCGATGTGCCACCAGATCCCGATCACGAACGTCGAGACGACATTCGGCGTCGGCGAGGAGTCGGTGACGCTGACCGTGGCGGTCGAGACAATCGGTAAAACCGGCTGTGAGATGGAAGCGCTGGAGGGCGTGACGACGGGGCTAAACGTGGTCTGGGATATGGTCAAGGCCGCCGAGAAAGACGCTGACGGCGAATATCCCGCGACGGGCATCGAGAACGTCGAAGTGATCGAAAAGAACGTCAAGCGGTGAGTGGTCGCGAGGCGATCCCGCGAAAAGGCCGAACAATGAAGCCCTCCGACCGCGAAAGACAGGTATGCACGTCCTCTCGATTGTCGGTCACTCGGACACGGGGAAGACGACGCTGACCGAACGACTGACCGAACGGCTCTCGGAACGAGGCCGCGTCGGCACGATCAAACACATCGACTGCGAACCTGATCTCGACACGGAGGGAAAAGACACCCACCGTCACCGCTCGGCCGGCGCGGTCCAGACCTACGGTATCGGCGATGAGGAGTGGTTTGCAACAGGGGACA
>JBLGCM010000148.1:0-5115 GCA_047617345.1 Natronomonas sp.
GGTGGCTCGGGGAGGTCTCTCAAGGGTCACCCGCCGCCGAGGCCACCTGTGTCGACGGGTCCACTCGCATGTTGGGGAGAGAAAGATTCAGGAGGCTCCAGACCACCTCTAACATATGGAAACAGAGGTTCCGATCAAGACCACGGAGACGATGTTCGAGATCGTCGAGGTGTTACTCGAACAGGATGGGGCGCGGTTCACGTCGCTGATCGGTGAACTCGATATGGCCGAGAGCACTCTCTACGACCACCTCACCACCATGGAGTCGCTGGGGCTGTTAGCGAAGCAGGATCAGGTTTACCGCGTCAGTACGGAGCTTTTCGATATGGGTGAAAAAACCCGCCGCCAGCGACGAATCTATCGCGCCGCCCGCGACGAGGTGAAACGCCTCGCGGTCGAGACGGGCGAACACGCGACCCTGATGGTAGAGGAGGCCGGCGAGGGGGTGCTCCTCGACGTCCAGAAAGGAGAGAACGCGGTCGACATCAACGCATATCCCGGCCGCCATCTGCCCCTCTCGCCCCACGCGCCGGGGAAGGCGATTCTCGCCTACCTCCCGGAAGACCGCGTCGAGGAGATTCTGGACGAACATGGACTGCCGAAGTACACCGAGCAGACCACGACCGACCGCGACGAGCTGTGGGAGGAACTCGAACAGATCCGCGAACAGGGCTATGCGATCGACGACGAAGAACTGATAACCGGCGTTAGAGCCGTCGCGGTCCCCGTCCGCAACCGGGGGCAGATCTGGGGGACAATCACGATCGGCGGCCCGACAAACCGGATGCAAAACGAGTTCTTCGAGACCGACCTGCTCGATTCGCTCATGCAGGCGACGAACATCGTCGAGTTGAACCTCAACGTTCCCTCCTGACCGACCGTTTTAATCGATGCTGAACATACAGAGCACAACGGCGGCGATCACCGAGAGTGCAAGCGACGAGACGCTGGAGCTCTCGCTGAACGGCCCGCGAAAGATCCTGCACGAGAGTGGCGTCGAGAACGTGGATACCATCGCGATGGCGCCGGTGACGGCTCCATCCACCTGCAACGGCTTTAGGGCCCGGGGACCACCGCCGATCGTGATTCCATGTTGACGACCCGTTCGTTAATTACCTCACCCCTACTCACTCGCTTCGCTCATTCCTTGAGAAAGGGGACTCCGCGCTACCGCTTCAGTTGAACACGTTCTGGCTAGTACACAGGACTCGCCAGCGCCGCGTCACAGTCAGACCCCGAACAGCTTCCGGGCGTTTTCGGAGAGTAGCTTCCGCTCGACGGTCTCGCCGAGGTTCAGGCCGTCGAGTTGCGATATCGTCTCGGAGTAGTCCAACACCGGGTAGTCGGTTCCGAAGACGACCTTGTCTTGTCCGCGGGTCCTGACGAAGTTCAGCACGTTTTCCTCCCAATACTTCGGGGCGTGCGCGGTCGCGCCCATGTACACGTTGGGATGTTTCCAGGCCATCGCCTCGAGTTCCTTCGACCACGGCCAGCCGGTGTGACAGCCCACGATATCGAGATCCGGGAAATCGAGCGCGAGGTCGTCGAGTAAGATCGGCTTTCCGTGGCTGCTCGGCATCCGCATCGCGGAGTGGCCGACCTGCATGAGTACCGGGACGCCCAACTCGGCGCATTTCGCGTAGAACGGGTAGTACTTGCGGTGGTTCAAGGGCAGATCCCAGCCGTACGGTTCGAGCAATCCGGCGACGAACCCGTGATCTTCGACGTACTCCTCGAGTCGGGCGACGCCGTCCATCCCCTCCCGCGGATTAATGCCCGCCATCCCCTTGATCCGGTCGGGGTAGGCCTCGGTGAGTTCACGGACCATCTCGTGGGGAACGTCGATCTCCATCCCGCCCTCGGGATTCCCGAACTTGAGTGCCGGAATGAACACTTGATCGATGCCGTTCCGATCCATCTTCGCGACGAACTCTTCGGCAGGCATCCCCTGGGATGGGTCGTACATGTCCTCCATGCCGAACACCTGCGCCGCGACCTCCTGCGCTTGGGAGTCGTAGTACAGTTCGGTCCCTTCGGTCGTGAAAATATTACACCAGACGTCGATGATTCGGTCCTGTTGTCCACTCATGAGTCTCACCGAGCGAATCGGTAGCAGTACTTCGACTACGGGCGATATAGATTTGTTGGTGCCCGGCGGCTAGCGGAGAGGGCGCGTTTTCCGGCCGGAAATCACTCGTAGAGGTGCCTCGCGATGACGGACCGGTTGATTTCGTTGGTGCCCTCGTAGATCTGTGTCCCTTTCGCCTCCCGCATGAACCGCTCGACCGGATAGTCCTTGGAGTACCCTCTGGAACCCAGAGTCTGTACCGCTTCCGTCGACGCTTCCATCGCGGCGTCGGACGCGAAGGTCTTCGCGATAGCCGCCTCCTCGGTGACCCGTTCTCCGGCGTCGAGGTTGGCCGCGGCCTGGTAGGTCAACAGCCTGGACGACTCCAGTGCCATCTTCATATCGGCGAGTTTGAACGAGATGCCCTGGTTCTCGCGGATCGGCTTGCCGAACTGCTCGCGCTCGTCGGCGAACTCGGCGCTGGCGTCGAGACAGCCCCGGATGATCCCCGTCGCCTGCGCGGCGACGCCCATCCGGCCGATGTCCAGAGCCTCCATGATGTAGCGAAAGCCACGACCCTCCTCGCCGACGAGATTCTCGACGGGTACCCGGACGTCGTCATAGATGATCTCGTTTTCGACGACCGCCTCGCCTTCCATACACGGGATGTCGCGGACGAACTCAAGCCCCGCCTTTTGTTGTGGGTTCGGGACGCCGATGATGCTGACGTCGTCGTGGTCGCCGGTGTCGTCAGTCCGGGCCGTCAGCAAGAGGAGATCGGCGATCTCCCCGTGAGACGTCCAGACTTTGTGCCCGTTGATGACGTACTCGTCGCCATCCCGTTCGGCCGTCGTCTCGATCGCGTTGGCGTCGCTTCCGGCCTGTGGTTCGGTCAGTGAGACCCCGGTGATTTGGTTCTCTGTGAAGATGTCGGTCAGCCACTCCTCGCGCTGTCGTCGGTCGCCGAACTTCTGGAGAGTGTTTCCGACGAGAGACCCGGACAGTGAGACCACTCCGGCGGGGATCTTCCAGACGCGACACAGTTCTTCGATTGTGATGACAAACGAGCGGTAGTCGCGCCCCTCGCCGCCGTACTCCTCTGGAACCGTCACCCCGTAGAGCCCGGCTTCGCCGATTTTATCGATGACCGCTACGGGAAACTCGCCTCGCTTCTCGTACTCCTCGACGACCGGTTCGATCTCCGCCTCCACGAACTCCCTGACTCGTTTCCGGTACTCCTCGTGACGCGGTTCAAGGCCGATGTGTGTAGACATGTGTTATCTGTTGTGTCGAAGCGGTGACCACACTTTTGCGCTACCCTTTCTTATATCTATTGACGGCCCGGTAGCCACTCGGATATCGGGTTATTGTCGGTGGCTGGCCGACGGAGACCGTGACGGTAGACGCGGTCGTTATCTGCCCTCCCACTCCGGGTCGCGATCCTCGAGGAAGGCGGCGATGCCCTCGCTCGCGTCCTCGCTGGCGAAGGCGCCGAGGAACAGTTCGTACTCGTGTTCCAACCCCGCCGAAAGCCCCATCTCGCGGCTGGCCTGGACGGCCCGCTTTGCGTGTTCGAGAGCCACCGGGCTGTTCGCGGCGATCGAGCCGACGAGGTCCGCGACTGTTTCGTCGAACTCCTCGCTGTCGGCGACTTCCTCGACGAGGCCGATGTCCTCGGCCTCCGTCGCGTCGATCATCTCTCCTGTCAGTATCAACTGCATTGCCTTGCCGTGGCCGACGACGCGTGGCAGCCGCTGGGTTCCCCCGCCGCCGGGGATGAGACCGAGCGTGACCTCCGGGAAGCCAAACAGCGCCGACGACTCCGCGACCCGGATGTCACAGGCCAGCGCGAGTTCACAGCCACCGCCCAGCGCGTGACCGTTCACCCGCGCGACCGTCGGGAGCGGGTGGTTTTCGACGCGCTCGTATATCCGCGGCAACCGCCCCGCTTCGCGCTGTTCGAGGGGCGACCGTTCTCTCATGTCCTCGACGTCCGCGCCGGCGACGAAGGTGGCGGCTTCGGACGATCCGGTGAGGACGATGGCGCGCACCTCGGAGTCCTCGATGACCTCGAGTGCCTCGGCGGTTTCCTCTCGTAGCGGTTCGTTCATCGCGTTCCGTGCTTCGGGCCTGTCGAAGACGATCGTGACCGCGCCCTCGACGGGTTCGTCGACGTCGACGCGGATACACTCGAAGGACTCATCGATGTCAGCGAGCGACATCGTACCACCTCTCCGTCGAATCGATCTGCTTGGTTCGATCCCTCGATACGGTCGCGAGCGTGATCCGATCTGTCGTGTCCCGTCCCGTTCGAGTCGTGATAGATTTCATTGCGAGACGGATGCGTAGTCGCGGGAAGCGAAATTAAACGTTGTGACCCGAGGTCGGCCGAAGGAGGTCCCTGACAGCTACGCGTTCACTCCTCGTAGGACCGGGGCAGACCGAGCGAGTGCTGTGCGATGTGGTTGAGGATCATCTCCTCGCTAACCGGGCCGGTGCGCTGGTGGCGCGCGACGCCCCACGCGGCCGCGATGCCCATCTCCTCGCTGGCGGACATTCCGCCGTGAGTCGTCATCGACGCCTCGCAGGCCTCCCAGGCCGCTTTGCAGGCAAGGTAATTCGCGATGTTCGCCGTCTCGCCAACGTCACCTACCTGCTGGTCGTACTGCCAGGCCGCCTGGCGGATCATCTGTCGGCTCGATTCCATTTTTGCGTGGGCCTCCGCGAGCGGATGTGCGATCGACTGGTGGGAACCGATCGGCTCGGACCACACCTCCCGGTCTTTGGCGTACTGGACGCCCTTGTCGAGGGCCTCCTTTCCGGCACCCCAGCCCGAGAGCGCGGCAGTGACTCGCTCGACGTTCAGCATCGAGAACACCTGGTACATCCCCTTGCCGACTTCGCCGAGGACCTGGTCTTCGTCGACGCGCAGGTCGTCGATGAACAGATCGTAGGTCGGTTCGGGGTAGTAGATATCGAGTGGAATCTCGCTGTATTCGATCCCCTCGGCTTCCGGATCGACGATGAACATCGTCATCCCGTCGAAC
>JBLGCM010000149.1:0-5087 GCA_047617345.1 Natronomonas sp.
CCGCGGCCGGGTCGGAAGCGACGATGAACGTCGTCCGGTCGGACGGGGGGCTGATGAGTTCGGAAGCCGCCACCGAGCGGCCGGTCGACCTCGCGCTCTCCGGACCCAGCGGCGGCGTCGTCGGCGCGGCGACCATCGCCCAGAAGAAAGGCGTCCCCGACGTGTTGACGCTGGATATGGGCGGCACGTCGACGGACGTGTCGCTGGTTGAGGACGGTACGCCGGAGACGAGTCGCCAGACCAAGGTGGGCTATCGAGAGTTCAAGTCCCGCTCGGTCGACGTGAACACGGTCGGGGCCGGCGGCGGTTCTATCGCTCGCGTTCAGTTGAGCGGCGCGTTGCAGGTCGGTCCGGAGAGCTCCGGCGCCGATCCGGGCCCGGCCTGTTACGGCCAGGGCGGCGAACAGCCGACGGTGACGGACGCCAACGTCGTCCTCGGCCGGATCCCGCCGAACGTCGAACTCGGCGGGAAGATGGAACTGGATCGCGAGGCCGCCCGTGAAGCGGTGGCGACGATTGCCGAGGAGCGCGACAGCACGGTCGAGGAGGCCGCACAGGCGATTCTCGACATCGTCAACGAGAACATGCACGGCGCGCTGCGAGTCGTCTCCGTCGAGCGCGGGTACGATCCCCGGGAGTTCGGGCTGGTCGCGTTCGGCGGTGCCGGACCGATGCACGCCAACGCCTTAGCGGATGTCATGAGCGCGTACCCGCTGATCATCCCGCCGGGACCGGGCGTCATGTCCGCCTTCGGCTTTCTGACTTCGGACATCCAAAACGAGTTCTCCGAGACCTACCTGGAGACCGATCAGGATGTCGATGGCGCGGACGTTCACGGCCAACTCAAGTCGCTTGAGGCGGAAGCCGGCGAGTGGCTGGCCGGCGAGGGCGTCCCCGAGGGAGACCGCGAATTCGAGTACTTCGCGGAGTGTCGGTACTTCCGGCAGGACATCCAGATGTCCATCCCCGTCGATATCGAAAATCTGGTCGAGGCCGGACTGGGGGAGATCAAAGACGCCTTCGAGGCCAGACACGACCAGCGATTCGGCTTCTCGCTCGATGCACCGCTGGAAATCGCGAACCTCCGGGTCATCGGGAAGGGCCTGCTCGACGGCGTCACGATCGAGGAGCGCGAACCCGGCGACTCCGATCCCTCGGCCGCCGAAATCGACACCACGGAGGTGTACTTCGACGGCTCGTACTACGAGACGCCGACCTACGACCGGACCGAACTGCGGCCGGGCAACGAACTCGCAGGCCCGGCAATCGTCACGGACGACGACTCGACAGTCGTCGTTCAGCCAGAGCACACCGCGACAATCGACCGCTACGGAAACATCGAAATCACCCGAGGTGACGGACAATGACCGAGACACCCGACTTCGTCGGCGAACACGACATCGACCAAACGACACTCGACATCATCGAGAGCACGCTCGCGAACACCCGCGACGAGATGGACCGAGTCGTCGAGACGACGGCGATCAGCCCGGTTATCCGCGAACAGTCCGACCAGTTCCCGCTGATCGCCGACCCGCAGGGCCGGATGGTGATGGGACAGTTCGGCTCTGCCATCGACGAGATTCTCGAAAACTCCCCGTTCGACCGCGACGATCTCGACGACGGCGACGTGATCGCGACGAACGACCCCTACGCCTGCGCCGGCGCGGTCTCGCACACGCCGGACATGCTGCTCCTCCGGCCGATCTTCTACGAGGGCGACCTCGTGGGCTTTGCCAGCCAGTGGGGCAATCTGATGGACGTCGGCGGGAAGACGCCGGGCAGCATGCCCGTGCAGGCGCGGACCATCTTCGAGGAGGGAATGCGCCTGCCGCCGGTCAAGTTGTACAAAGCCGGGGAGTTCGACAGCGAACTGCTTCAGACCTTCGCCCACAACACCCGCCTGCCCGACCACGCCGAGGCGGATATCAAGGCGCTGGCGGCGGGGACCAAAGCCGCCGAAAAGCGGGTTCACGAACTCTGTGATCGGTTCGGCAAGGAGACCTATCTGGAGGGCTGTGACGCCATCCTCGACCGCACCCGCGACGGGATGATCGACCTGATCCACGAGTTCATCCCCGAGGGCGAGCGGTACACCTTCGTCGATTACGTCGACGACGACGGGATGGGCAACGGCCCGATCAAACTCAAACTCGAGATCTACCGCGAGGGCGAGACGGTCTATCTCGACTGGACCGGAACCGACGACCAGGTCGAGGGGACGGTGAACTTCCTGCTGAACGAGGAGATGTTCAAGATGTTCACCGGTGTCTTCCTGATCATGGCCTTTGACCCCCTGCTCACGTTCAACGACGGCTACTACGACCTCTTCGACGTGCATCTCCCCGAGGGATCGGTCGTCCAGCCGGAGTTCCCGGCCGCGCTCGGCAACCGACTGCCGATGATGGCCAGACAGTTCGACGTGTTACAGGCCACCTTCTCGAAACTCATCGACGGCTTCTCGGTCGCGGGCAGTTACGGCACCTCGCCGAATCTCGTCTACGCGGGCACGGACTCGGAGGGCAACGACTTCCAGATGCTCGAAATCCTCTACGGCGGGATTCCGGCCCGCCCCGGCGGCGACGGACTCGACGGCCACTCGTGGTGGCCGCTCTTTCGGACGGTGCCGGCGGAGTACCAGGAAGCGTACTACCCGCTGTCCATCGAGGAGTACAGCACCCGCGAGGACACCGGCGGCGCCGGACAGTTCCGCGGCGGCCACGGCATCACCAAAGTGTACACCTTCGAGGAACCCGGCGCGATCACCTTCCAGGACGACCGCGCACACACCTACCCGTGGGGCGTCGAGGGCGGCAGCCACGCCCAGACCAGCGAGAAGAAACTGATCCGCGCCGACGGCACCGAAGAGCAATTGCCTTCGAAGGTCGAGAACGTCGCCGTCCAGCCCGGCGACAAACTGCTGTTCAGGACCGCCGGCGGTGGCGGCCTCGGCGACCCGCTCGAACGCGATCCAGAGATCGTGGCGACGGAAGTAGAGCGCGGACTGATCAGTGAAGCCGCCGCTCGCGAGGAGTACGGCGTCGTCCTCGCCGATGGCTCGGTCGACGGATCGGCAACCGAACAGCGGCGAAGCGAGATCCGCGAGAGCCGCGGCGAGCCCGAGGCGTTCGACTACGGCCCGATGCCCGAGGAAGGCGACCTCGCCGAGACTATCGCCGACGAGCGCGCGGAGTTCGAGGACCGACACAACTGAGCGATGAGTTGGCCATACGACCCCGACGAAGAGAGCGGACCCGACAAGTTCGGCGAGCGCGTCGGACTCGGCGAACGGCCCGCACTGCTCGTGATCGATCTCATCAACGCCTTCACCGATCCCTCGACGGGACTCGGTTCGGAAGTCGGCGACGTGCTCGACAAGACGGAGCGACTGCTCGGGGCATTCCGCGAGCGCGACCTCCCCCGGTATTTCACGACGGTCGCGTATCAGGACTCCTACGGCGACGCCGGGCGGTTCGTCGAGAAGGTGCCCGCGCTGAAAGACCTCCGAGAGGGGACCGAGGCCGTCGAGGTCGACGACCAGATCACACCGGAAGGCGACGAGCGCGTCATCCTGAAGAAGTACGCGAGCGCGTTCTACGGAACCGATCTCGAAACGGAGTTGACCACTCACCGCGTGGATACGCTCGTGCTCGCCGGTGTGACCACCAGCGGCTGTATCCGCGCGACGGCCGTCGACAGCCTCCAGCACGGCTACCGGACTATCGTGCCCGCGGACGCCGTCGGCGACCGCGAGGAGGGACCGCACCGGGCGAATCTCTACGATATCGACACCAAGTACGGCGACGTCGTGGAAACGGGAGACGTACTCACACATCTCGACAATGAGTAAGACGACAGCGCACGGACAGGCGGAGTATCGATCGCGAGCAAACGAAGCCACAGCGGGGCACCCATGACAGAGACCGGCGCACAACTCAGACGCCACATCGACGCAGACGATCTGCTTGCCTGTCCGGGCGTCCACGACCCGCTGACGGGCGCAGTCGCAGACGCGGTCGGTTTCGAGGCCGTCTACATGACTGGTTACGGCACCTCGCTGTCGACGACCGGCTATCCCGACGCGGGGCTGATCACGATGCCGGAGATGATCGACAACGCCGCGAACATCCAGGAGCGGATCGACGCGCCGTTGATCGCCGACGCCGACAACGGCTACGGCAACGCGACCAACGTCATCCGAACCGTGAGAGAGTATATCAAGGCCGGCGTCGGCGCGATCCACATCGAGGACCAGACCTTCCCGAAACGCTGCGGACACACGAAAGGTCGGCAGGTGATCGGCCGCGAGGAAGCGGTCGGAAAGATCGCCGCCGCGGCTGACGTGCGCGACGACCGCGGCGAGGACTTCGTTCTGATCGCCCGAACTGACGCCCGCGGCACCGGCGACGGATCGCTCGACGAAGCCATCGTCCGGGCGAATGACTTCCTCGATGCGGGCGCTGACGTGGCCTTCGTCGAGGGTCCGACCGACGAGGACGAACTCAAGCGGGTCGGCGAGGCGGTCGACGGGCCGCTGCTTTACAACTTCGTCGGCGAGGTCGGAAGTTCGCCGTACGTCGGTCTCGATGATCTACAGGCGTGGGGCTTCGACTTCGTCATCTTCCCCATCGCGGCGACGCTGTCGACCATCGCCAACGTCTACGCCGACATGGCCGCCTTCGCCGAGGACCCCGTCGCGGCGATGCGGGGGATCGACGAGCAGTTCGCCGAGCAACCGGTTGGCAGTCTGCACGACTTCTCCGGGTTTCCGGAGGTCGTCGAGTGGGAGCGGCAGTATCTCCCCGACAAGGAACAGGAGAAATACGAGGGCTCGCTGGGCGACGAAGTCGACGGCGAGTGACCGCCAATTAGAACTCACAGGGAGAGAGTGAGTCATCGGTTTCGATCGATCCACTCACAGCACTTCTCGAAGTCGCGGGCTCCGGCCTGATCGGCGATACTCCGAAGCGCCCCTGTCTCGATTGAATCGTGTAGTGGAACTGGGACTGTTCGAGCGTCTGCATCGTGGTCATCAGGCTGCTCTCAGCGAAGGATTGCGTGGTCGCCATTCGTCCGATCCCACTCGT
>JBLGCM010000150.1:0-5051 GCA_047617345.1 Natronomonas sp.
GTCTCGATCGTGTTGGTCGTTGTTATCTCGGACTGTTCGCCGGGGGCGAGCGATACCGACTGCTCGAACAGGTCCGTTTCTCCGGAGATGCCTGTGACATCCCCGGTCGCGTTCGCCCCACCGGTGTTCTCGACGGTCACGGTCACCGCGAAGCGCTCACCGACCGTCACCGCCATCGGCGCATCGAGACTCTCTATCGTGAGCGTCGGTTCGGCACGGACGAGCAGTTCCCCGCGCTGGCGGCCGTCGAGTACGACTTGTTTCCGCCCCGGATTCGTGGTGGTCCAAGAGAGGTTCACTCGCCGTTGCTCGCCGCCGTCGAGAGCGTACGGCCCCGAATCGAACTCTCGCTCGCTGACGAGGATCTCGGGATCGTAGGCGACTCGATTCGATCCCGTATTCTCGATCAGTACCTGTATTCCGACCCGTTCTCCACTGACGACCGGATCGACGCCGCGTAGTTCGACTCGGAGCGTGGCGTTTCTGTCGCTGGGTGATCGGTCCTGTTCGATCTGCAGGACCGGGTAGCCGAGGGTAGTATCCCAGTCGTCGGCGTAGTCGAAGCCGTCCATCGCGTGGGAGGCAGCGGATCCGATCAGTTCGGCCGTGGGAAACCCGACCGCAGACAGCCGTCCGTCTCCCGCGGCCTCGGACCGTGTCGTCTCATTTCGGTCCCAGTACACCGTCGTCGTATCAGTCTGGAAGGCGCGACCGGCAATCGCACCTGCAACGCCGTCGCCCGTGGTCTCACCAGCCGCATACGCTCGCTTGATCGCCATGCCGGAGCTATTTCCGATCAACCCGCCTGCGAGCGCCTCGCCCGTGACCGTCGCTGTTGTCCGTGCCAGATCGACCGTTCCACTGTCTCCGTCGCCGACAAGTCCGCCAGCGACTTCCCCGCTGACAGTTCCCGAACTGGCGGCGGAGTCGAGCCTTCCAGCGGATTGTTCGCCCGTGATCCCGCCGACAGTTCCGCCTGTGATCGACGAGTTCCGAACGGCAACCCGTTCGATCCGGCCCGCCGTGTGCAGTGCCACGATGCCACCGACAGTGTCCCCCCGCGGATGGGCACGCACAGTCACGTTCTGGACCTCGATCGCCGTGATCGTGCCATCCGTATGTTGACCGACGAGTCCGCCGGCTTCCCGGTCGGAAATGACGCCATCTCGAACGGTGATCCGCGTGATCGTTCCCTGATTCGTCCCGACCAGACTGCCTGCGGGCTGATGAAGCGGATGGTTGCGTTCGTCGTACGTCGCAATTGCGGTGTCCTGCAGTCTCACGTTCTCGATCGTTCCGTTATTCACCCCGAAGATCCCCATGCGGCCCGGGTCCGGCCGGTCGATCGTGAGCCCCCGGATCGTGTGGTTCTGGCCGTCGAAGGTCCCGTCGAACACCTCCGTGTCATACGTCTCTCTCTCTGCGAACGGTCCTGGTCCAATCGGCTGCCATCCCTCCTCTCGGCCGTCCGCTTGGTCCCACGTGGCCGTTTCGCGTGCATCGATATTGTTTCCGAGGACGTAGTGGCCGTGTAGATCGGCGTTCACCGCCTGCAGTTGTTCGACTGTGGTGAGCACGTACGGATTTCGTTCGGTTCCGTTTCCAGCGACTGTCACGCCGTCGAGTGTCGACGTTGCCCCGCCGCCGATTACCGCCGAGGGAACGGGATAGCCATCGGTGAGCCACCACCCCCCCGGCACGGCCAGATCGGTGTTCTCGCCCACCGCATCGCCGGTCAACTCGGCTGTCGACAGGCCGGTCGCGGACAGCGTCCCGTTCCCCGCGGCTCTGTGCTGACTGACCGTCCGATCCCAGTACGTCGAGGTGGCCGCACTCTCGGCGTCGATAGCCCCGACGATCGCGCCCGCCGTCGGTGCGTCGACCTCACTGCTCACGAGTACGCTCTCGATTTGCGTCGTGGAGGCGTTGCCCACGAGTCCGCCCGCATATTGGTCACCCGTGGCTGTTGCAGCGGCTTTCACCGTCTGGAGGGTCGTTCCGGTCGATTTGCCGACGATCCCGCCGGCTTCGACGCCGTCGACTGCCAGACGGCTGGTGGTCACATTTTCGATCCGGCCCCCGCGATCCTCGCCAGCGATTCCGCCGGAGACTGTGCCGGTCACTCGTCCATCGACGACCGTCACGTCGGTGATCGTCCCGGTATTCGTCCGAGCGATCGTCCCGATTGGTCGAGGCGGGATCATCCTCTCTTGGGTCGCCTCGGCTTCGACGGTTTCGAGGCGGAGATTGCTGATCGTTCCGCCGTTCTCGTGAAACAGCGGCCCCTGTGCGGCCTGTATCGTGTGTCCTCGGCCGTCGAATGTCCCCGTAAACCGCTCCCCGCCGGCGTAGATCGGTTCGAGTGCCGCGGCATCCCCCGCGCCGATGTCGTGTTTCAGGACGTACTGTGCATCCAGATCGTTCTCGATGGCGCGAAACTCCTCGATCGTCGTTATTTCGTAGGGGCTCTCTGCCGTTCCGTTTCCGGCCAAGTCAACGGATGTGTCGCCGTGGTCGTCTGCGACGGTCGTCCCCGCACCGGTGACACAGATCACACAGAGGACAACCGCGGCGACACCCATTCGTTGGAGGGTTCGCTTACGGTGGACCAATTCCCTGCCTGCTGGCATTATATTTCGGCATGTTCTCGTCCGTATGAAATTCTTGTGGTGAGAACCGTGCCCGACTCACGGCGTCAATCGCGTCACTGCGAGCCAATCGATGTCCTCGTCGACCAGCGCGAATCGCATCTCCTTGCGGACGCCGTGGGCCAGTCGCACGTCGAGCGCCAGATCACGCGGCTCGAAGTTGTGCCCGGCCGGCAGCACGCGGACGAGGTACTCGGAGTGGCCGAGATCGTCGACTGACTCGACGTTCGCGTAGGTACGGAAATCCGCGCCGAATTTGAAGCCCGTTTTCGGGACGATGCCCGATTCTCGGAGCCGTTCGTACACTCGGAGTCGCCGGTCGAACCGCTCGCCTTCGACGGCCTGTCCGCGGTCGAGGACTGCCGACCGCCCCCCGTCGCGGAGTTCGAGCGTCCCGTCTCCGGCGAGATAGGCGGCTTCGACCAGCGATAACTGGACGGCACTGCCGTCGCCGTCCAGTGGCTGACCGTAGAAGGCCTGCTGGTGCAGCGACCGGGGCGGGTCGGAGACGAGCACGCGGTCCGCGAGTAATTCGCCGGCCACGTCGGGCACGTCGTGGCTGGTCGACCCCTCGACTGTCGGTTCCGCCACCTCGAAGTAACTCACCGCACTCTCCTCGTCGACGACGGCCAACACACCCGTCTCCGCTCCTGCCGCCAATTCTTGCACTGCCGGTGCCCGCACATCGATTCGCTCGCTCCGTGTCCGGACCCGGTAGGCGATTTCGTCGTCCCACGGCCCCTTCCCTCGTGGATAAACGACAAAATCCTCGCTGCCGTCTGTCGAGAGGTAGAATCCCCGGTCGCGCAGATCCTTGTAGACGAAAAAGTCGACCTCCGACACGCTGTCCAGCGCCAGAAATCCCTCGAAATCCAGCCGAACACCGTCGCGCGTATCCCGAACGGTGTCGAGATCACCGCGGTAGAGCAGATGGGCCGCTTCCACCGCAGCGAGAGAGAGGTCCCCCTCGCTGGGGTGCCCGTAGCCCCGCGAGTCGTAAAACTGCTCGCGGGCCGACTGTCCGCCACGGGCGCGGTCGCCGTCGAACGTTACGTCCATAGCTACTGGTTCGGGGCCGGCGACAAAGCGTCTGTGGTCTCGCCGCCCCGAGCGAGGCTTTGCCCTCCCGGCCCGCCATCTGCGTGTGAAGGGATCTATCGAGGAACACGCCGAGCGGTTCTCGGGACGCGCCGCCGACGACCAGGATTCGCCGGAGTACCGCCGGGCCGCGGATCTGGTCGTCGGCCACGTCGATCCGAATCCCGACGAGCCGTTTTGCAGCCCCGAGGTCGACGATCCGGCGACGGTCGGCGTCCTCGCGGACGCCTTTACCGACGAGGGCTACGCGCTGACTGCCGTCGAGATGGTCGCTGAGCAGGTCGGCGTGCTCGTTGCCGAACGACAGTGACTCGGTTCCAGACACAGCGTTTCCGGTCGAGAACCGCTGGCTGTACACCTTTTGTGCGGGAAACGTATCCTCTCACAATGAGTCAATCCTCGACAGCCAGTCCCTCCGGCGTTGGGCCTCTCCGAGATATCATCGGATCGGTGACGGACGCACAGACGTACCGAAACCTGCTCTACCTGTTTCTGTCCTTCCCGCTCGGACTCGTCTACTTCGTCCTCGCTGTCACCGGGATTGCGCTCGGCATCGGACTGGCGGTCATCGGTATCGGGCTGGCGATTCTTCTCGCGACCGTGATCGGCCTGCGAGCGATCGCGACCTTCGAGCGCCGTCTCGCGAACTCGCTGCTCGGGACGACAATTGCCGAACCGAGCGATGTCGACCGGCGCGGTAACGGAGTGGTCGATACCGCGAAGGCCTATCTCGGTGCGGGATCGACGTGGCGAGGGATCGGCTTTATTCTGCTGAAATTCTGGCTCGGCGTGCTCTCCTTTGTGCTGTTGGTCTCCCTTCTCGGGACGGCACTCGAACTCATCTTGTTGCCGGCCGCCCCCGGCGGGGCCTTCAACATCCACGTCGTCAACTGGACGGTTGCGGACACCTTCCGGACGAGCACCCAACGGCTGCTCGCCGTCCCCCTCGGAGTCGCTCTCCTTTTGATCGCGCTCCCGATGCTGAACGGCTTCGCCCGGGTCAACGCCTCGGTCGCGACCTCGTTGCTCGGCCCCGATGGCTCCGAGACGGGATCGAAGCGCTAGGAACACCTCTCCGTTGAGGTGTGGCAACGTCAAAGAAGCTGTTCGTCGATTGCTTGTCTCCGCTCGGCCGCGGTTGGGCGGGACGTCCTGGCTGCGCCGTTCGCTGTAACGGTGTCTCGCGACGCTCGACAGCGTTGCTCGCGGGTCACTTCGTTCCCCGCTCGCATTTCCGAGGCGTTCGCGTCGCTCACGCCTCGCTTACATCATACCGCCCATACCGCCACCCATGCCGCCCATGCC
>JBLGCM010000151.1:0-5036 GCA_047617345.1 Natronomonas sp.
GCTTACGGGGCCGTTGCGGTGGTCGGTCCCTCCCTCTGGGGGACGCTCCCGCGAGTTACCGGCGGGCGACCGCCGGGGCTTCGGTCCCCGGGTCAGTTGCTCGAACTCGTCGCAGTCACAGTGATCGCCGCAACGATCACCGCGACAATTCTCGCCTGGGGGGCAGTCCTCAGTCGGACGGGGCCCTTCCATGCGGTCGCCCTGCCGGAGCTCGGAATCGTGATCCGATCGACGCTCGTCGTCGGAATCCCGATGCTCCCCATCGTCTCCCCAGTCGAAAGAGTATCAGCGAGATATACCAACCGACGAGAACTGACAGTCCGGGTCGGAGCGTTGTGGGGCGGAGTCGTCGTACCGCCGGTCTGGGTGCTGTTCGGGACGGCGAGCAGCATACTCCTCGATAGTCGACCGCTACAGATCGTCGGCGGCACGTTCGCCGTCTCGATGATTGCCGCGACGTATCTGTCGCTGGAGTGGCGGCCTGCCAGCCATCCACCCCGAGAGCCGGCTAAGCCATGACGATGGAACTCACACGCCGTGACGCGCTCGTCGCACTGAGCGGCGGCGCAGCGGCCAGCACCGCGGCGCTGCTCGTTCCCGACAGCGGGGACTCCCCGGACAGTCTCGACGACGAGGCCATCTCGACGCTGCTGGCCCTGGCAGCGGTCGTCTATCCACCACCGGTAACGCCGACGACGGAGTTCGTCACCGCCTACGTCGCCGGTCACCCGAAACAGCGACAGCGCCGGATCAGCGAGGCCATCGAGCGACTCGACGCCGGTTCACGGCGGTACACCGGCAGCGAGTTCGCCGCGCTCCCCGAAAAGAAGCGGAGGGCGATCCTCAGTCGGATGGGGGTCGACAGAGTGCAGTCAGATCCGGACGGCTCCGTCCCCGAGCGGATCCGCTACCAACTGGTCAACAGCCTGTTGTACGCACTGTTCAGTTCGCCGACCGGAAGCGAGCTGGTCGGGATCGAAAACCCCACCGGACATCCCGGTGGCTACGAATCGCTGATGCGCATGCCAGAGAATCATGAGTAGCCAGATCGACCGAACGCCGGCGGAGCCAGCGGATGTCTGCATCATCGGCGCAGGGATCGCCGGCGGGATCGTCGGCGCGAAACTGGCCGAGCGCGGCTTCGATGTGGTCGTTCTGGAAAGCGGCGAGCGCTTCGATCCCGACGATAGACTGGCTCAGATGGAGCAGGCGATTCGGCCAGAACACGACGACAAGGAGATCTGGAACATGGGCGGGGCCCGCGATAGATTCAGCAATTCCGGCGACGTCGAGTACGCGCTCAACGAACGCCGAGTGAAAGGCGTCGGCGGGACGACGCTGCACTGGCTCGGGACGACCCCGCGACTCCATCCTCGGGATTTCGAGTTGCGCTCCCGCTACGGTCTCGGCACCGACTGGCCCATCAGTTACGACGACCTGCGGCCCTACTACGCCGAGGCCGAACGCGAGATGGGCATCGCGGGCGGTGACAGCGGCGCCGCGCCGCCGCGCGAACAGCCGTACCCGATGGAGCCATTTCCGAGCACGCACTCGGACGGGCTGTTCGAGGCCGCCTGCGAGGAGTTGGACATCTCCATGCGGCCCTGTCCGCAGGCGCGCAACTCCGAAAGGTACGACGGTCGCAGTCAATGCGTGGGATACGGCACCTGTATCCCGGTCTGCCCCTCCGGCGCGAAGTACAGCGGCGACGTACACGTCCGCAACGCCGAAGCCGACGGAGCCAGCGTCATCGACCGCGTCACCGTCGAGTACCTGGAGCACGGCCCGGACACCGTCGATGCCGCTCGGTACGTCACGCCCGACGGGACGAGACACCGCCAGGAGGCCCGACAGTTCGTCGTCGCCGCCGGTGGGGTCGAGACGCCGCGGTTGCTCCTCCTCTCGGAGTCGGAGAGCTATCCGGACGGGCTGGCGAACTCCAGCGGGCTCGTCGGCCGGTACTTCATGGAACACCCGGCGGTGCGGACGACCGCCCGCATCGACCGGGAGACGAACCCCGAGCCGGTTCGGTTCCTGACGAGAATCAGCGAGGCGTTTTACGAGGGCGCGGACGGCCCGCCGGGGAGCATCCTCCTGAAGTTCGGCAACCCGAACCCGGACTCGCCGGCCGAACACGCACTTTCCGGCCCGGGTTCTGACTCGCTCGATGGCGTCTCTGAGGCGGTCACTGGTTCGGAGTGGGGCGAAGATCTACTCGACGGCTACGACACTGCGAACCGCACTCTCTGGATCGGCGGGAACCTCGAAATGCTCCCCGATCGGAGCAATCGCGTCACACTCGACACGAGCACAACTGACAAATTCGGCAACCCGGTCCCGGACGTGTCCTTCAGCGTCGGTTCGTACGCGAGACGGACCGCCGAGGAAGCGCTCGATATCCAGCGAGAGATCCTGGAGACGGCGGGTGCAGAGGTGGTCCGTCGGACCGATCCGGCGGATCCGAACTTCCTCTCACACCACCTCGGAACGACGCGGATGGGCGAAGATTCCACCGAGAGCGTCGTCGATTCGCGGCTCCGAACTCACGATATCGAGAATCTCTGGTGTGTGAGCAGTAGCGTGTTCCCGACCGCCGGGGCGGCGAATCCGACGCTGACGATTGCGGCGCTCGCACTTCGGACGAGCGAGTTTCTTGCCGAGGTACTATGAGCTTGTCCGGCGGAGCTGTCGACGTCATTCGGTTCTCTCGCTCTGTGCGCCCAGATATATCCCGGTGATACCGAACAGCGTCGAGATGAGCCCCATCGCCACCGGGCCGAGTAGGCTCGGACTCGCGGTAACCATCACCTCGATTCCCCCTTGCTCGGCTGTCGCCGAGACACGAAAGAGGACAGTTCCGAGTAGCGCGAGCGGAACGTAGCCCGTCGGGATGCCCAGGCCGACTCGAACGATGTCGCGACTCACCGCGATGCGTGCCGCCCGCGCGAGCGCGTACCCGCCCGCAGTGAGTGCCAACACGGGGATAAGCTGATACACGACGCCGGGGATCTGCGTCGAGGCGGTCGAGAGGAAGTTGATCGACTCGGGGGCAGTCTGCGTTTCGGCGCCCGCCTGCCCGCCGCGGCCGGCAACCTGCGGTGTGATGACGGTATCGGCAAAGTGAGCGTTATAAAAGAGCCAGCCGACGAACTCCGTCGTTGTCGGCTCCGGTCGCGGAAACCCGCTAAACGCTGCTTGCTGGAAAATCCCCGTTTCGGTGATCGCCGCCTCGCTGGTCGACTTCGCGTCGAGGCCGCTATCGAGGATCACGAACAGATACGTCAGGAGGAATCCGGACAGATAGCTCGCTCCACCGACGAAGATGGCACCGACGACGGGAGCGTCCCGCACGTATCTCTCCACTCTCCCGACGAGTGCCTCGGTTTGCTCCGGCATACGTGTCCACTCACTGTATCAGCCTCATAAGGATACTGTATCGGTCCGCTGGCGTAATGTTGATCCCGACCCCGGCCGAACACCGAGACGGCTTGTCACCCACAATCGCCTGTGCGGGGAGAACGCGCTGATCGACGATGAGCGATACTCCCGTCCCGTCGTCGGCCACAGCAGTTCGGTCAGCACTGTTGCTGGCCGTTCACTCAAATCTGCTCATCTCGCTGTCGGCAACGAGTGTTGCTGTGAGCACGACCGTCCTCGCGGATCTCCCCCTTGACCCCGTCCCCTTGTTTATCGTCTTCGCCGTCACGCTGTTCGTCTACTCGTTCAATCGGCTGACCGATCTCGCCGAGGACAAACAGAACGTCCCGAAACGGGCCTCGTTCGTCGAACGATACGGGACGGCCCTGTTCGTGGCGGGCGGAACCCTCTATCTGATCGCCACGGGGATCGCGATCGCGACCGGGATTCCGGGAGCGCCGGCGATGATCGCCCCGCTCTCGGTGGCAGTTCTGTACTCGGTCGTCGGCGTGAAACGGATTCTGTTCGTCAAGAACTTCCTCGTCGGTCTCTCCTGGGGCATGATTCCGCTCGGTGTCGGTGTCTACTACGAGCGGCTGTTCACCGTCGACGTGCTGTTCGTGTTCGGGTTCATCACCGCGGCCCTGACGATCGCGGCCGTCGTCTTCGACATCAAGGACATCGACGGTGATCAGGCCGAGGGGATCCGCACCGTGCCGATTGTCGTCGGCGTCGAGCGAACGAGACAGTTGGCCGCTGCCGCCAGCGCGCTGCTGGGGGTGCTCGTCGCTGGCTCCGTGGCTCTCGATATCGTCGACTGGCAGTATCTGCTGCTCGTCCCGTTTACAGCCTACATGGCCGGGTATAGCCTGGCTGCCAGGGTGGATCGATCCCCCCTGTTTTACGGGTTCGTTATCGACAGCGAGCATCTCTTTCTCGCCGCTGCGCTCCGCTGTACTGAGTTGCTGGTCTGACTCTGGATCGACCGGCGGCGGTTTTCGCCGGCTTTGGCCGACCGATACGAACTTTCTACAGGGAGGGGGCCGTATCGGGAATCGATGGCACCGCCGGGAAACGACGAGCGAGACGACCGAACGGACGATTCGGACCCAGGGGACAAGACGACCGACCAGCGGTGGACCGACCGTGACCACTCGGCGACTCCCGACGAACGCTCGGATCCGGCGTCCGGACTCAACGAAAGAGAGCGACTGATACCCGAGAGCGGACCGCACTCGACCGGATTGAACGAGAAGCCACCCGAACGACGGACGTCGGGGACCCGACCGTCGCGCGGGCAGCAGCCGCAACCGAACGGTTCACCCACCGCTCCGCCGGACAGCCACAGACCGGCAGAGAGCAATCGGAGACCCCGGCCGAGCGATCCGGTTCAGGCCTCCTTCACCGGTCAGGTCGACCTGTACGAAATCGCCAGCTGGGAGGTCCGGTCGCCGCTGGATCGGTTCGCCGTTCGGCTCACGAACGCGCTCGAAACGAGCAGGCGTCTGCTGTTGCTCGCTCTCGCGTTCACGCTGTTTCTCGCACAGATCGCCATCGCTGGCGTTCTGATCTTCGAAGCCCCGGTTCTCGGTGCGCGGTCCGTCGCCTCGGCCCTGCCC
>JBLGCM010000152.1:0-5025 GCA_047617345.1 Natronomonas sp.
CCGAGTCCGCGGGGACCGGCGAGCCTGGCGACGGCAAGGTCTTCGTCATGCCCGTCGAGGACGCGCTCCAGATCCGTACCGGCAAACGCGGCACCGAAGCCGTCTGACCGGTGAGGAGGTGCGCATCTACGCGGGCACAAATATGGACACACACTCATTTTTGCGGACGCTATACCTGTAGAACTCAAATAATTGCCGATGGCACCGGCATTCCGGCCGGAAATCGGCAACATGAGGACAGCGTCGACGGTACAGCGCCGAGGGGAAATACCAACAGCAGATAACAGCCGGGGCGTGAGAGCGCGAGCGCTCCCGAACGGTCCGTCTCGGAGAAATCGGAGTAGACAAATGTCCGAAAGTAACGAGCAGAGACCCGTATTTCTGCACAGTAAATAACCTTATATTCATTGTATCGTGGGCAATTCTGGTCGTTTATACAAATAATACGCGAAAATATCGACATTGTCAAGCCAACGCTTATACGTCGGGATTACACACACTCTGGCGTGATCCGAATTACAAACACGCACCAATTCAGGAATTTGTTGGACAGCTTCGTAAGCAAATCGGAGGTTAGCAAACAATGATCGGATCGATCCTGCTCGAAACTGGAGTATCGCTCGGCGAAACGCAGACGGCGGTCGGCGAGGTTGCGACGGCCGTCAACCAGACGTGGATCCTCACCGTCTCCTTCCTGATCTTCTTCATGCACGCGGGCTTTGCGATGCTGGAGTCGGGTCAGGTCCGCTCGAAAAACGTCGCCAACCAGCTGACGAAGAACCTGCTCACGTGGAGTGTCGGTGTCGTCGTGTACTTCCTGATCGGTGTCGGCATCGCGAACACGGCGGCTGGACTGGAGTTCGGTGCGCCGTTCCAAGGGGAAGCCGGTGGGTACATCGGCTGGCTCTACGGCGCAGTGTTCGCGATGACGGCGGCGACGATTGTCTCCGGGGCAGTCGCTGGACGTGCGCGACTTCGCGCGTATGTCGGATACACGGTTCTGCTCTCGGCAGTCATCTACCCGGTTGTCCTCGCGATGACGTGGACCGGACAGGGAACCGAGTCCGGCGGCCTCGTCATGGTCGTCACCGGCGTCGCGTTCGCTGACTTCGCAGGCGGCATGATCGTCCACGGCATGGGCGGGATTGCTGGCCTGACCGCGGCGTGGATTCTCGGTCCGCGGATGGACAAGTACGACGAGGACGGCAACCCGAACATCATCCCGGGTCACTCGCTGACCTTCGCAGTACTCGGCACGCTGATCCTCGCCTTCGGTTGGTTCGGCTTCAACGTCGGAACCGCCGCGGGAATCGGACTCCCGGGAGAAGGTGAGACCATTGCAGCAATCGGCGCAAACGGTGCGGTACTCGGCCGCGTCGCCATGACGACCACGCTCGCGATGTCGATGGGTGCGGTCGGTGCCGGGACGGCCTCGGTACTCAAAAACGGCAAAGTCGACACGCTGTACGTCGCAAACGGTCTGCTCGCCGGCCTCGTCGGCATCACGGCCATTCCGAACACGACGACCTGGTGGGGCGCACTGATCGTCGGGACGATTGCCGGCGTCCAGCTCCCCATCGTCTTCGATTTCGTCCAGCACAAGCTCAAGATCGACGACGTCTGTGCGGTCTTCCCGGTCCACGGGAGCGCCGGCGTGATCGGCACGCTCCTGTACCCGTTCGTCGCGACCAGTAGCGCCCTCGGAGACACGTCGGTGGTCGACGCGTTTATCGGCCAGGCGTTCGGCGTCTTCATGATCACCATCTGGACCGTCACCGCGACGGCGCTCATCTGGAGCGCGTTCAAAGCAGTCGGCCAGGCCCGTGTCACCGAAGAACACGAGCGCGAGGGACTGGACATCGCCGAACACGGCGTCGAGACCTACCCCGAATTCGGCGAACCGAACGTCGCGACCGACGGCGGCGTCGACACCCACGACCTGCGGCCCGACGGCGGCACCGGCAGCGGCATCGAGATGGTCGTCGCCTACATCCGCCCCGACAAACTCGGCGACGTCAAGAAAGGGCTCTCCGAGGCCAACGCCCCCTCGCTGACGGTCACCAACGTCTCCGGTCGCGGCTCACAGCCGGCCAAGAAAGGCCAGTGGCGCGGCGAGGAGTACAGCGTCGACCTCCACCAGAAGGTCAAAATCGAGTGCGTCGTCGCCGACGTCCCCACCGACAATGTTGTCGACGCCATCGCCGAGTCCGCGGGGACCGGCGAGCCTGGCGACGGCAAGGTCTTCGTCATGCCCGTCGAGGACGCGCTCCAGATCCGTACCGGCAAACGCGGCACCGAAGCCGTCTAACGCGGTCTGAGTCACTCTGTTTTCGATTCGTTCTCGACGCGCTTTGTCTCACACACCAGCCAGTCAGCGACGGGGCCGCGGCGCGCGGACGGTAGCTTCTTTCCCTCCCCGGCCAAATCGGCAAGTATGAACCACGAGCAGTCCCGGTCGCTGTACGACCGCGCGCTCTCCGTGCTGCCCGGCGGCGTCAACTCCTCGGTGCGGGCGACACGTCCCTATCCCTTCTTCATCGAACGGGGCGACGGCGGACACGTCATCGACGCCGACGGCAACAAGTACGTTGATTTCGTGATGGGCTACGGCCCGCTCCTGCTGGGTCACAGCCTCCCCGAGCAAGTCCAGTCGGCGGTTCAACGGCACGCCAGCCAGGGCCCGATGTACGGCGCGCCGACCGAGGTCGAGGTCGAACTCGCGGAGTTCGTCGCCCGGCACGTTCCGAGCGTCGAGATGACTCGTTTCGTCAACAGCGGCACCGAGGCGACCGTCTCGGCGGTCCGGCTCGCCCGCGCGTACACGGGACGGGACAAAATCGTCATCATGCAGGGCGGCTACCACGGCGCACAGGAATCCACTCTCGTCGGGGGATCGGGAGCGAACACCCACCCCTCCAGTCCGGGGATCCCCGACTCCTTCGCCGAGCACACCCTGGCGGTGCCGTTCAACGACGAGGGGGCCGTCCACGAAGTCTTCGAGGAACACGGCGACGACATCGCGGCGGTGATGACCGAGCCGATCCTGGGCAACTACGGCATCGTCCACCCCATCGACGGCTACCACGAGACGCTGCGGGATCTCGCCGACGAACACGGCGCACTCCTGATCTTCGACGAGGTCATCACCGGGTTCCGCGTCGGCGGCCTGCAGTGCGCGCAGGGGAAACTCGGCGTCACGCCCGACGTCACGACCTTCGGGAAGATCGTCGGCGGCGGCTTCCCCGTCGGTGCTATCGGCGGTCGTTCGGAGATCATCGAGAGCTTCACGCCCGCCGGCGATGTCTTCCAGTCCGGCACCTTCTCCGGCCACCCGGTGACGATGGCGGCCGGACTCGAAACGCTGCGGTACGCCGCCGAAAACGACGTGTACGACCGCGTCAACGACCTCGGCGAGAAGCTACGGTCGGGGCTGACCGACATCGTCGCCGATCAAGCGCCGAGTTACACCGTCGTCGGGACGGACAGCATGTTCAAGACGGTCTTCACGCGGGAGGGCCCGAACAGTCGCGACGGTCACTGCGAAGCCGGCTGTAACCAACGGGAGTCCTGCCCGCGGTACGATCACTGTCCAAAGAATGGGGCGGACGTGAAAGCGACCGAAACCGAACGCTGGGAGCGACTGTTCTGGCCGGGGATGAAAGACGCGGGGGTCTTTCTCACCGCGAACCAGTTCGAGTCACAATTTATCTGCGACGCGCATACAGAGTCAGATATCGAAACGGCACTGGAAGCATATAAGACCGTTTTGTAGCCATGACAGAACTGGATTCGGACGATGACGGCGAAGTAGAGGGCGACAACGCGGACGACGAGCGGATGTTGTTCGGCGAGAAACGCGAGGGGACGACGCTGCTGGCGGGCAGCAGCCTCGGCGTGACCCGGATCGACGTGGCCGCCGCGCAGGTCGGCCAGTTCTCGCTGCTCGACCGCGGGACAGTTCAGGGGGTCGCCACCGACGGCCGCGAGGTGATCGTCGCCGCGGATGGGGACGTTTCGCGCAGAACCGACGACGGGCTCCAGGCCCTCGGGTTCGGCCCGGCAGAGGCGGTCGGCATCGACGACTCGTGGATCTACGCGGCAGATTCCGAGCGGGTCGCTCGTCTCGATCGAACCGGCGGATCCGCCGAGTGGGAGAGAATCGGTAGCGTAGACGAACCGCGGCGGTTCGCGGGGGATCTGCTCGCCGCTGATCGACTCGTTCGTGTCGGCGACGGCCTCGAACCGCTGGGGCTCGACAACGTTCGCGATCTCTCCGCAGCCGGGTCTCTCGCTGCGACAGCCGACGGAATCTACGAGCGCCGGGACGGCGAGTGGAAGCGGCTCCGTGCGGGAGACGCCACGGCCGTCGTTGCGGAGGGGGGCCGCGCGCACGCGGTCGTCGACGGCCAACTGCTCGAACGCGACGGGGCGGCGTGGACCGAACTGTCCCTGCCCGGCGGCGCGGAGCCACATCTCCTCGCGTACGGGCGGACGCTCGTCGTGCTGGATACCGAGGGGACAGTCCACGTCGCGGCGGATCCCGACGTGACCCACGACGGTCACGGCGGCTGGCGGTCACAGGCCATCGGACTGCGCGACGTGACCGCGCTGGTCGCGCTGCGGTAGGCGAGCTAAATCGTAAACTGGTTTACCGCGGGCGGCGACTGGCCCAACATGATCGTTGCAGGGTCGGCCACACAGGGGCTGGCGGCCGCAGTCGCCGCCGAGACGGGCGAGGAACTCGCCGCCGCCTCCTACGAGCAGTTCCCGGACGGGGAGCGCAAAGTCCAGATCACCGGCGAGGCTGATCGGGCAGTCGTCGTCGCCTCGACTGTTTCGGATGGAGATTGGGTCGAACTGCTCCAGCTGCAGGACGCACTGGCCGAAGCGGGGGTCGACGAGGTGACAACCGTGCTGCCGTATATGGGATACGCACGGCAGGACAAGGCCTTCGAGGACGGAGATCCGGTCTCGGGGGGGGGGCTGGCCCGCGCCCACGCCCCCCGCAGCGACCGGGGTCTGTCC
>JBLGCM010000153.1:0-5011 GCA_047617345.1 Natronomonas sp.
GGGGCTCTGACAGATGAAGATTCGTCTTTCGACTCGACTCCGAGCAGTGCTGCTGTCACCGAGAAACCGCCTTTCACACCGGGAGCGACCCGATTGCGTCTGTTCGACGGGCCGCTCACGACAGAGGCGGAGTCCGACCCTCGCGGTGCGGTCGGGCAGTGACCGAAGGGAAGATTTGTACCCCCGGACCGCCAACCGACAGCCAATGGAGGGGCCACTCTGGACGGAACGACACGCGCCGGAGATCTCCGATCTGCCGCAGGCGGAGGTCCGCGAGAACTTCGAGCGAGCGCTCGCGGAACCGATGAACCTCGTCGTCCACGGGCCGGAGGGAAGCGGCAAGACCGCCGCGGTCCGGGCGCTGACCCGCGCCGCCCACGATACCCCCGACGCCGACCGTATCGAGATCAACGTCGCCGACTTCTTCGACTCGACAAAGAAAGAGATTGCTGACGACCCGCGGTTCAGCCGGTTCATCGACGCCAAGCGCCGTCGCAACTCCTCGAAGGCCGATCTGATCAACCACGTTCTCAAGGAATCGGCAAGCTACTCGCCAGCCACCGGCGAGTACAAGACGGTCGTGCTCGACAACGCCGAAGCGATGCGCGAGGACTTCCAGCAGGCCCTGCGCCGGGTGATGGAGCAGTACTACGAGGCCTCCCAGTTCGTGATCACGACCCGCCGGCCGTCCGCGCTCATCTCGCCGATTCGCTCGCGGTGTTTCCCGATCCCCGTCCGCGCCCCGACCCAAGGGGAGATAATCGGCGTTCTCGAAGAGATCACCGAGGCGGAGGGGGCCGAGTACGACGACGAAGGTCTGGAGTACATCGCCGGCGCGGCCAGCGGCAACCTCCGGCAGGCCATCCTCAACGCGCAGACGACCTACGAGCAGGAGGGCGAGATCACGATGAACACCGCCTACGAGACGCTGTCGGCGATCGGCATCGACGAGCGCGTCCAGGAGATGATCGCCGACGCCGAGGCCGGCGAGTTCACAGAGGCCCGCTCGACGCTCGACGAGTTACTCGTCGAGGAGGGATACAGCGGCAGCGAGGTACTCGAAGACATCCTCAGTGTCGCCCGGTCTCGGTACTCCGGGGACGAACTCGCCGAGCTGCACGAACTCGCGGGCGAGATCGACATGGACCTCCACGGCGGGACGAACGACCGCCTGCACGTCTCTCATTTGCTCGCGGATCTCGCGGGCTAACGACCGTTCGTGAGTTCGGCTGCTCGGCGCCCGGCCGAGCGCTCCTGTTCGCCGCTAAAACGGCTCCGTCTCTCGGCGCATGTTGAGCGCGCTGGCGAAATCGGCCCGCGAGATGAGACCGATTGGCTCGCCGTCGACCTCGACGAGAGCGACGGGCGCATCGCTTTCGGCAAGTTCGTACAGCCCGTCGACGGCGGCCATCCGGCCGTCGATCCGGGCCAGGTCCGTCGTCGTGACCGACCCGACGGCGGTCGTCCCGAACGCATCAGTCGGGATACTCCGGAGCTGTTCGGTCGTCACGACACCCACGATATCGCCGTCGTCGACGACCGGTAGCTCGCTCCGCCGACTCGCGAACAGGCGATCCAGCGCTGCCTCGACGGTGGTGTCCGCGCGTAGCGGTTCCTGTTCGTTGATCAGATCCGCGACCGTGAGACCGGCGAGCAGTCCCGCGATGACGACCGACCGGGACTCGCTGCTGGCCGCGGTGTAAATGAACAGCGCGAGAATGAGCAACAGCGGGCTGAAGGTGTAGATTCCGGCCCCGAGAAAGAGCAGCGCGAACACCGTCCCGACGCTGGCGGCGGTCCGGGTCGCGCTGACGTAGGAGCGATTGCGCGCCAGAAGCGCCCGCAGCACCCGCCCGCCGTCCATCGGGAACGCCGGGAGCATGTTGAACGCAGCGAGGAAGACGTTCATGACCGCGAGAAAGCCCAGACAGTAGAGGACGAGCGTCGCCGAACTCGGGACGGCGAGCAGCGCTCCGAGGCCGCCCGCGGCGAGCAGGAGACTCGATACCGGGCCGGCGATGGCGATCCAGAACTCCCGGTTCCACTCCTCGGGCATGCTCGAGAGACTGGCGAGGCCGCCGAGCAGCCACAGCGTGATCGATTCGACCTCGATATCGTATCGCATCGCGGCCCACGCGTGGCCGAGTTCGTGGAAGGTCACACTGCCGAACAGGGCAACCGCCGAGATCGTCCCGATCACCCATCTGTCCGTCGGTCCCGACAGCGCCGCCGGATCGACCGCGACCGGCGTCAGCCTCGTGATGAGTGTTGAATACGCGCCGATCTGTTCGCCGCTGCCGATCAGAAAGGCCAACACCGGGAGAAAGACCAGAAGCGAGATGTTGATCCTGATGGGAATCTCCCAGACGTGCAAGATCGTGTAGTTGTACGACGACATACTCGCTCGAGGGGCGGACCGAAAGTAGGCTTTTGGATCTGTTCACCCGGCTCGAGGCGGAGGCTCTCCTCACCGAGCGAGCGGGGCCGCTGTCCCCGAGCGAAGTCGGGCGAGGTCGTTTACTCGACCATCGGCTCGACCGCGTCCATCGTGAACTCCTTGTCGGCCTGACTCATTCCGCTGATGAATCCCAGGCGGATCGCATCGACGCCCGCTATCTCGGCGAACGTTTCGAGCTTCGACCGAACGTCCTCCGGCGTCCCGACGGCCGCCACCGAGTCGAGCAGGTCGTCGGGCAGCGCTTCGGCCATCGCCGCCGTGTCGCGCTCTTCCCACAGTTCCCGGATCTCTGCGACGGTCTCCCCGTATCCCTGCTCGGCGACGGAGTTGCCGTAGAAGGGGCCGTAAGCACCGATCAGGAAAGACAGCATCTGCTTGGCAATCGACCGCGCGCGCTCGGGGTCGTCGCTGGCGAAGGTCCGGATCAGCGGACTCACCCGGACATCCTCGGTCGAGCGCTCGCCCAGTTCCGCGCCGCGCTCGAGGTCGTCGAGACGCCCGTCGAGCCCCTCGGCGGTGAACAGCTGTGGCACCCAGCCGTCGGCGAACCGTCCCGCGAGTTCGGTCCCCTTCGGCCCGAGCGCGGCGACGTCGATTGCCGGCGGCTGTTCCGGAATCCCGCGGTCGTAGCTCAGCCCGTCGAGATCGTAGACCTCGCCATCGTAGACGACCGCCCCCCCCTCGTAGACCTCGCGGACGATGTCGATTGTTTCGCGCAGCCGCCGGAGCGGACGGTCGAACTCGCCGCAGTGCCAGCGCTCGGCCAGCGCGGGCGAACTCGTTCCGAGCCCGAGGCGGAACCGACCGTCGGTGATCTCGTCCATCGTCAGCGCGGTCTGGCCGTAGACGGTCGGTGCCCGGGCGTACGGCGAGAGTACGTCGTCGGTGATTCCGATCTCCTCCGTGCGCTCGGCGATGACTGCGAGCACCGGAACGACGTTCCAGCCGGTCGTCTCGCCCATCGTCACGTTCGCGAAGCCGTGCTCTTCGGCCCGCTGGGCCTGCTCGGCAATCGTCGCGATGTCGCCGTGGTCGTCGGTCATCAACACCAGATCGAACGGGACTGTTGTCATTGGTGTCGTTGACACAGTCCCCGAATAAAAACGTAGGCCCCGAAGGCCTAACTCCCGACCGGCCCAAGGGCCGCCATGCGTCTGCTCGTCCTCGGCTCGGGCGGGAACACACCGATCCCGACGCCGACTTGCTCCTGTCCAGTCTGCGAACAGGCCCGCTCGGAGGGTATTCCCTACGCCCGCGGCGGCAACTCGCTGTATCTCTCCGATCTCGCCGCGATGGTCGACGCCCCCGAGTTCGCCTTCCGCGCGCTCAACCGCGAAGAAATCGACGACCTCGAATACATCCTCCTCACACACTGGCATCCCGACCACGTCAACGGGCTTCGACTCGTCCAGTCCCGCGACCTGAGCGCCCACGACGGGCTACTCGACGCCGTCGCCGGCGGCGGGCCGACGCTCGTGACGACCGAGGCCGTCTACGAGCGGACCCGCGACGTCTTCGGTCAGATCGATCACTTCCGACAGCAGGGGTTTTTCGACGTGCAGTTTCTCGACGACGATCCGCTGGAGATCGGTGAGACGACCGTCCGCTCGATCCCGTACGCCCTCGAAGACGGGGACCTCGACGCGACCGCGTTCGAGATTACGGGCGATAGCCGGACCCTGCTGATCGCCTCCGATGACGCCCGGTATCTCGACGAGGACGCCCTCCCCGAAGAGATCGACCTCGCTGTCTTCGAGTGCGGCTACTTCGAGCACGGCCCCGACGGCGACCGCATTCTGACCGACGCTGATCTCTCGTTTCTCGCCGACGAACTCACCCACGAGGAAGTGCTGGCCCGAATCGACCGCCTCGCCCCCGACCGCGCTCTCCTCACGGAGATCGAACACTTCACCGCCCGGAGCCACGACCACTTCGAGGCCCTCGCAGGGCGCGATACCTACGACAGCATCGAGTTCGCTTACGACGGGTTGACGGTGGACCTCTGATCGCTCTCGAAAACAGCCGCTTCACCGGCTGTGTCGCCGGTACTGCCGGACCAGGAGAAAGACGCTACCCAGAAGGCACGCGCCGAGCAGCCAGAAAGCAGTCGTGAAATCGGTCACCTCGGCGACTATCCCCACGAATCCGGGGCCGACGGCGTTGGCCGTCAGAAAGGCGGCTCGCGAGGCCCCGACATCGCTCCCCATGCTCCCGTCGGGGGCAGCCTCCATCACGACCGTATCTGCGATGGGGAAGCCGGACTTGTAGCCGAGGGCCGTCAGGACGGTCCCGACCGCGATCACCGGCAGCGAGGGCGCAATCAGGACGAGGACGGTGCCCACCAGCGCCACGAGCAGGCCCGAGATGGCGACGAGCAACCGGGGGAACCGATCCGAGAGGTCGCCGGCAATCGGCTTGGCGAAGATGCCGGCCGCAAAGAGCAGCGCGAAACTCGCCCCCGCGACCGTCTCGGAGAAGCCGCCGGCGACCAGAAGCGTCGGGAAGAAGTTCGTCAGCCCGCCGACGAAAAAGTAGAAAATAGAGAAGGCGACC
>JBLGCM010000154.1:0-4977 GCA_047617345.1 Natronomonas sp.
CGATGTACTTTCTCGCGTCCTCGTCGTCAATTCCCTCGTAGGCGACCTCCCCCTCGCTGAGATCGACCCGTGCCACGTTGTCGTGGTAGCCACCAAGATCAGTCATGAATCTCTATTACATACGGTGGGATACGAGCTACTTAATGATTCGGGGGGATCGTATTCGTTCACGGAGAGGAAAGCAGGATTTCCCCCGCACTGATCGGAAAATTCTCGTCTTCAGAGCTGTTCGGGATCACGTTTCAGATATTCACGAAGGAGCACTGTCGCGTAGGAACCGCGCGGCAGCGAAAAGGAGAGTTCGAGCGGATCCCGTTCGAGGTCGAGAGCTGTCCGGACGAGAACAGCCCGTCTCGTTCCCGTCGACGTATACCCCTCGGATATCTCGAAGTCGGCCGGATCGAGGGCGGCCTCTGCGAGGATCTCTCGCTCGATTTCTCCGGGTTCACCTCCACTCAGTTCCGTCTCGGTCCCCACGAGCGGGGCGGTCACGAACGCCCGTCCGCGTTCACAGTGCCGTCGTACCGACTCGACTCGATCCGCGGTCACTCGCTGCGTCCGATCTTGATCCGGTAGCTCGAGGCCTTCGGGACCGTCGCTGTCGGCGAAACAGACGACATCGCCTTCGACCGGTTCGTCGAACGGAAGCCCTCGTTCCAGTCGCTCCGAGAGCATTCGGTTGAACAGATACGACTGGGCGGCGTTGACGAACAACTGCGTGAGATTGCCGGGCAACTCTCCGAGTGCGGCCTTGAAATCGGCTTCCGTTGCCGGCCTGTCACCGCCATCGGTTCGCCGATCCAGTTCGTGCAGCATCGAGCGCTCGTAGCCGAGATAGTTCGGCATCCGGTCGAGCGCCTCGCCCCACTCCCGGGTCTCGTCGACGAACTGCCGGGCGGCCTGCGTCTCTTCGGGTTCCCGCTCAGATGAATCACCCACGTAGGCGAGTACAGCGCGTTCCCAGTTGTCTCGAACCATCGCCAAGCCGATTTCGTGGCTCACAGGTCGTCGACTCCCGAACCGTTGTTGTCCGAAGAAGTTAGCGATGCCGACCCGTTCACCGCCAGCGAATTTCCGAAGTGCATCCGTGATTTCGGAGGCATGCTCCGGGTTCGCGGGATCACGGACGCGGATCTCGAAGGCGTTGCCGGCGAGGTCACCGAACAGGATCGATCGCCCAGTGCGGCCGACCACTTCGATGTCGGCATCGGCTATCTCCGGTAGCTCTTCGGGTTCGATTCCCTTGATCGAAAAGAGCTGTGTGGTCACAGCGTGTTTGTCCTTGGTCCCGGCCCACGAGACGCGCTCGCGGGAGATCTCGAGGCGGTTCGAGAGTTCTCGGGCGAAATCGTTGGTATCCCACCGTCGAAGCGTAGCGCGGACGAGCAGGTGTCGGTACTTCTCGGCGGGCGCATCGACCGGTTCGGCCGCGAACCGTTCGAGTTCGCGGACGCGGAAGTCCTCGGGTTCGCCCCGGAGGCGACCGCCGGTGCCGTCGTGCTCGGTCAGATAGTACTCGATGCCGACTTCGCGCTCGACTGGGTGTGCTCGCCGCATTAGCTACTACTGTCGGTCATGCGGGCCGGAAAGAAAGAGATGTCGACGTGAAGACCGCTTACAGGAGATCGGTCGCGGCGTCGTACTCCTGAATCTCGACGCCGTCTTCGGTGACCGTTGCTGTGACGAGTCCGTTACCCGATCCAGTGTCACGTTCAGTCGCGGCCTGCACCGCTCGCGCGGTGAGCACTTCGGCTTCCTCGATTGAGAGTTCGGGGTTGTACTCGCCTTCGAGGGCACCGTGTGCCAGTTGCATCCCGCTGCCGGTAACGGTGTAGTCGTCTTTCATCACACCGCCGGCTGGGTCGATGCTGTAGACATGACTACCGTCCTCGTCGACGCCGCCGAGAATGGGATTGATGGCCATGAATGGGCCGCCGCGGGCGAAGTTACCCGCGAGCGTCGCCAGCGCGTGGATCGACATCGGCTCGCCGCGGCGACTGTCGTAGAGATTCGATTCGGAGCGAAGCGTCCGAATGAACGACTGCGCACCGCCGACGGAACCGACGAGCGTCAGCGCCGCAGTCGGGTGGATCTGCTCGACTTTGGTGACGTTCTTGTTGGAGACGAACCGGCCGCCGAGGCTGGCCCGTCGGTCTGTGCCGATGACGACGCCGTCGTCGGTGCTGACACCGACCGTCGTGGTGCCTGTCTTGACGACCGCCTCGCTGTCCTGTTCGCTGGTCTCCTCGAACGATCCGAGTTCCGGTTCGTATGGGTTCTGTGGGAAGTCCTCGTTATTCATCGTCTTCACCTCCGAGGTCGGCCTCGGCCGCGTAGTCCGTCACTTCCTCGCCGGAGAGTGACTGTAGTCGTTCGGTCTCCGTATCGATCGTCGCGATATCGACGCTGTCGGCGTCGAGTTCGTCGCTGCCGACCGCCAGCGATTCGAGCGCGAGCGTCACGCCGCCGTCGAGATCCATCTCGGGCGTGTACTCCTCTTCGAGGTGTGCCTGGATGTCCTCGCGGCCGCCGCCGATGGCGACTGCCTGCCACTCGTAGGGCGTCCCGGAGGGATCGGCCTCGAACAGGCGCGGCTCACCGTCCTCGATACCGCCGATCAGCAGCGCGACACCGAACGGGCGCGCGCCGCCGGTCTGGGTGTACTGCTGGATGTGGTCTGTCGTGCGTTTGGTCAGCGCCTCGATGCCGATTGGCTCGTCGTAGCGCAGGTGCTCGACCTGGGATTGTCGGCGAGCGAAATCGACGAGCTGGCGGGCGTCCGCGACGTGACCCGCGCTCGCGATGCCGGCGTGTTTGTCGGCCTCGTGGATCTTCTCGATGCTCTCCTCTTCGATGAGCGGCGAACGAGTCTGCCGGTCGGCGGCCAGCACGACGCCGTCGGCCGTCCGGATGCCGACGCTTGCACTGCCTCGTTTGACCGCTTCCCGCGCGTACTCGACCTGGTAGAGCCGGCCATCCGGCGAGAAGATCGTTATTCCTCTGTCGTAGGCTTGCTGTTGTTGATTTCCTTGCATTGGATATTCACACTACGTGTGTTTACCTCACGTTAGTCCTTCTCGTATATAAACTGGCGGCTTACGGCAACCCTAGCCACTACGACCGGGCATTCCGCAGAGGACTGTATCCCGAAGATACGCCCGCGAGGGGCAAACGTGACTGCTACGTTCTCGTTATCGATTCGGAACTAAAGCCCTTCTGGCACCGGAAAAGTACCGAACAACGCTGTCGGTTCCAGCGGGGATATCGGGGCCTCTCGGGCGGTCTCGACTCTCCGGATCAGGGGGGTGTTCTCCGAGCGCTCTATGATCTCTCTGACGGCCGCGACAAGACCGGTCAGATCTGATCGTCGGGGTCGTGCACAGCTGCCATCCGCTCGGCCTCGGCGGCGTACTGCTCGCGGTTTTCCGCCTCGACGGTGCCGAGATTATCCGGATCGACATCGACTGCCGCGGTCGTCCCGCGCGTGTCCGTAAACGAGGATGAGCGCCCGTTCTTTGCGGAAATATCGGTTTCCGTCGGGAGTCGCGTAGGTGAGAATGATCAGATTCTGCTCGTCGTCGGAGTACGTCCGCTCGACGAGTCAGACCCGTACCGTCTCCTCGTTCTCTTCGACCATGCGCGAATTTGAGGGGTCGACGACAAAAATTCCCGGGCACATCTCATCGCGAAGAGCGGACCGGCCGAGCGGACAGGGATAGATTTTCATTGCGGCGGTTCTCAGTGCCACCAATGGCGTCATCGCTGTCGCCCGCCGACGCACTCTCTCCCGAAGGATTCTACAGCCTCTATCTCGGGGGACTGACACTCGACGACGAGACCCGTCGCAGGGACGCCTGTTACGTGATCTTGCTGATGGGTCGGCTCGGTCTCCGCCCGGAGGAGGTCACACATCTCCACGAGGACTGGATCGACTGGGAGCGCGGCGAGGTCCAGGTCCCCGCTCGGGATCCGTGTGGCTGTCGGCTCTGCTTCGCCGAGGCTCGACGGCACAAAGCCGAAACCGGAACCGACAGCTCGGTCGAGGAGCTCGTCGCCGAGACTCGCTGGGCACCGCCCGACGGTTCGGCCGGTGCCCGAACGATTCCCTTTGGCTGGTCGCGCCGACTCACGGCCGCCATCGACGGCGTTCTCGGCCAGCGGCCCTACCTCGATATCGACGAGGCGGGGATCGAGCAGATCCTGACGGCGGCCGCGGAGAACGCGTGGGAACTCGATACTCAGTCGATCACGGCCGATGTGCTTCGGGCCTCGGCCGGGGAGTTCCTCGCGACGGCCGGGTTCGGACCGCGGAGATTGGCCGACCTACTCGCAATCGACGAGGGGACTGCCGGCGAGTTCGCACGTGTCGGCGGGGGCGAACTCCGGGAGTATTTCTATCGCTCGCTCGGTTCCGAGACAGCACCCGACATCTGCGGGGAGGGCTCGCAGTACAGGCTGGTCTGCGATCCGACAGCCTTCGAGCGCGAACCGTTCGATCCGGTGGGATACGACGCCCGCTGGCGGGGAAATCGTGCCGAGGAGGGGTCCACGCGAGGCCGGAATCCCAGACCGACCGATCCCCCGTCCGGGAGCGCGTTCGCTACGGCGGATCTCGACTTCCGCGAGCCTGCTGCCGACAGCGGCTCCCAACTGATCAGCGCCTCGCTTGCGGACTGGGTTCGCCGACGCGAATCCCAGCGCAGGCAGTACGCCGAAACCGGCCGCTCCGGGGTCGGAGCCGATGGAACGGCGGAGTACCGCGATCAGGTCACCTCTCCCGTGCAGATTTCGGTCTCGACGCGCTTTGCCGGACAGGGCATCGAGGGCGGTCGGCCGACCGGCGGATCGATCGTTCTCGGCCAGCGCGAACTCGTGCTCGTCTCGCGTGATCAGACTGGGGTCGCAGATACGCTCCGGATCCCGTTCGAGTCCATCGTCGACGTTGCGCCGGGGTACGTTCCCGGCCCGCTCGAGGGC
>JBLGCM010000155.1:0-4937 GCA_047617345.1 Natronomonas sp.
GCTGACCCCCGAAGGAGTCGCCCCTGTCGTCGGAGACGAACATCGCTCCGTCGGCGCCGGATTCGCCCTGCCACGTCCCCGGCGGTGAGCGCGCGGCGGCGTACAACCGCCCCTCGTCCAACAGCGCTTCCCGGAAGTACCGGTGAGAGAGCTCCCCGTCCGGTCGAGTCCACGACCGGCCGGCGTCGGTCGCCCGGTACAGCCCGTCGCCGCAGGAAACGACGTGCTCCCCCCGGGCCACACACGAGCACGTGATGCACGCCGTCCTGCAGGCCGTCCCGTTCTCAATCCACGTTGTTCCTCGGTCGTCACCGACGTGAACCCCGCCGACCTCGACGCCGGCGATGACGCGGTCCGGCGCGGCGGCGTGTCCGTCCAGACTCCGAATGTTGACTTTGTCGCGATGCCGCGTCGTGTCCCGCTCTTCCCGCGACGGGAGTTCCTGGGCCTCTCCAGTTCCCGCCACGTCGCGCCGTTGTCCTCGCTCACGTAGAGATGCGCCGGACGCGTCCCCGCGTAGAGTCGGTTACCAGCCGGACTCGGCGTGACCGAGTAGACCTCTTCCGAGACACGTCGAGGTCCGTCCACGATACCCCGTCGTCCGAGGACCGAAAGAGCCCGGTCTTCGACGCCGCGTAGATCCCGCCGTCGAACCGACGGACGCACATCACTCGGCCGGCGTCGTGTGAGCGTTCACTCTCGGCTCGGAGGCCCGCTTTCCGATACACTCCGTCGTCAGTCCCCAGTACGACTGCCATGGAATCACCTACGCAACCGGCAACTGTCCGTATATGTGACGGATGGGCCGATTCGGGTTTCGGTTCAGTTCATCTCACTAGCATACGACGAGCGAAGCGAGCCGTTTCACTGCTGGCGACTGTCGGGGACCAACAGAGGTTTTTGCCCAAGTTTTTGCAAGGAGTGGTTCCCGCAGCGAGCGAAGTGAGCGAGGAAACCCGACGAAGGAAACAGTGGCGGACGGGCGTGCCGGGATTCGAACCACGCCCGAGAACCTGCGCTCCGCGCAGAACCGCGGTCTCACTCGAATCCCGGTTCCGGTTCGGTCGACGGTTCGCGTCGCTCACCGTCTCCCCGCACGGGCGTGCCGGGATTCGAACCCGGGATCGAGGGGTTAGGAACCCCTCGCCCTGTCCGCTAGGCCACACGCCCTACCGAACGGTCGGCACCCGACGCAAAAAATTCCCGCGGATGAGCACGCTTAAGATTGGCCACCCGCTTGTACCGGGCATGGAAACACGGGATCTGTCGGCACACGTCCCCTATCGTGCCGGACGCGGCGTCGAAGAGGTCGCCCGGGAACTCGGTCTCGACCCCGACGGACTGGTGAAACTCTCCTCCAACGAGAACCCATTCGGCCCCAGTCCGGCCGCTGTCGAAGCAGTCCACGACGCGGCCGACCAGATCCACACGTACCCGAAATCCTCTCACACCGATCTCACCGAAGCCCTCGCCGAGCGGTGGGAACTCGCTCCCGAACAGGTCTGGCTCACGCCCGGCGGCGACGGCTTTCTCGATTATCTCAGCCGCACCTTCCTGGAGGCATCCGACCGCGTGCTCGCGCCGGATCCCGGCTTCGCGTACTACCCGATGAGCGCTCGCTCACACGGCGCGACGGTCGACCAGTACCGATTGAGCAAGGAGACTGACTTCGAGCAATCTGCCGAGAGAGTCCTCGACGCCTACGACGGCCAGCGGATCATCTACGTGACGACGCCGCACAACCCGACCGGGTCGGAGATGCCCCCTGCGGAAATCGAGCGACTCGCCGCCGAAGTGAGCGAGGAGACGCTCGTCCTCGTCGACGAAGCCTACGGACTGTTCACCGACCAACCCTCCGCCCGCTCGCTGATCGACGAGTACGACAACGTCGCGGTCCTCCGGACGTTCTCGAAGACGCACGGACTGGCGGGCCTCCGCGTCGGTTACGGACTCGTCCCCGAGGCGTGGTCGGATGCCTACGATCGGATCAACACGCCCTTCGCGGTCAACAAACTCGCCTGTCTCGCGGGACTGGCCGCGCTCGACGACGACGACCACGTCGAACGCACTGTCGAGGGGACGCGCTGGGCCCGGGAGTACATACACGACGAACTCGACGCGACGACGTGGCCCAGCGGCGGCAATTTCGTCCTCGCGGAGGTCGGCGACGCTGGTGCGGTCGCCGACGCGACCCAACAGGACGGGGTTATCATCCGCGACTGTTCGAGCTTCGGTCTGCCGGAGTGTGTTCGTCTCACCTGTGGAACGGAATCGCAGACCCGTACCGCCGTCGAAACGGTCAACGAGGTGCTCGAACGATGCGCGTCGCTGTGACCGGCACGCCCGGAACCGGCAAGACAACCGCGACGGAACAGCTCGATACCGCACTCTCGGTTGTCCACCTGAACGAGCTGATCACCGACGAGGGGCTAACGACCGGTCATGACGACGACCGCGACTCTGCAATCGCCGATCTGGACGCTGTGAGAGCACACCTCAACGGTCGGACGGACATTCTCGTGGAATCACATCTGGCACACAACGTTCCCGTCGACCGGGTGATCGTCCTGCGCTGTCATCCCGAAGCCCTCGAACGAAGACTCGCTGACCGCGGCGAGAGCGGGGCATCGATCACGGAAAACGCCGAAAGCGAGGCGCTGGATGTCATCCTCGGCGAGGCGGTCGACCGCCACGGGCTGGATTCGGTCTACGAGATCGACACCACAGAACGCTCTCCGGACGAGGTGGCAGCAGAGATCGAATCGGTTATTGCGGGGACGCGTGAACCGAGTGCTGGAACGGTCTCCTACGCCGAGTATCTATGACACTCGACGCGCTCCGACCACTGGCCGATCGGTTGATGGCACCACTGGTCAGCACCGCGAAACGCGTCGGACTCACGCCCGACGGGATCAGCGTGCTCGCGCTTGTCGCTGCCTTCGGTGCCGCCGGCAGTTTCTACGCTGCCCGACAGACCCAACTGCTCTATCTCGCCGGGGCCGCCTTCGTTCTCCTGAACGGGATTCTCGACCTCGTCGACGGGAATCTGGCTCGCGAACTCGGCACGGACTCACGGGCCGGCGATCTGCTCGATCACGTCCTCGACCGATACGCAGATATCATCATCATCGGTGGCCTCGCTGCCGGCCTCAGCGAGTACGCGCTCGGTCTCGCTGCGATTACGGGCGTTCTGATGACCTCCTATCTCGGCACGCAGGCACAGGCGGTCGACCTCGACCGCGTCTACGGCGGCGTGCTCGGCCGCGCGGATCGACTCGCCCTTACCGGCGTCGTCACCGCTGCCGCTGCATTTATCGATCTCACTGTCGCCGGATTCACCCCCGTCGGCTGGCTACTGCTCGTCTTCGCGATTGTCGGCCACGTCACCGCGCTTCAGCGATTCTACTACGCGATGCGGGCGCTGTCAGAATGAGCCGCTGAGTTACAGTTCGGTCTCGGTCTCGACCGGCGGATTGACGAACAGCGCATCCGCGAGCGCGGCGGCACTTCCCGCGGCACCGACGGCCAGCGCCGCCGGAAACGGCACGGACAGCGCGACTGTTGCGATCGCTGCCAGCACGAACGCCAACGGGATGGCAGTTAGCACGAGATCGTATCTCGTTAGCTGACCGAACACTCGGTCCCAGAACGCCTTCGGTTTCCTGTGCTCGGTGTGTTGTCCAACTGCCATACGTTCTCACCTCCTCACCTGCTAGTAGCCGACCGATCCTATTTAAAATTTTTCTCAGTGACGTTAGAAGAACTCACACAAACTCTGTGTAGTGGCAACCGAAATTATCCCAATAACTTATAGAGATGGTATCGACGGCTCCTGGCTCGGCAACAGAGATACAGAAATCTCTCGCCTTCGTGCGACTATCGCGCTCTTCCGATGGAGGGCCGCAGAGTTTCGTCGGTGGCGTTAATCACTCGCGCCCCGGTCGGAGCGGGAGGGTGGAGGGATCTGCTCGCCCGGTGCTGAGATACTGGGGCGAACACATCGCTCGGCTTCGTCGTTGACGTGTGCGTACTGGCTAGGGGCGTTCGCGAGCGGGTGTGCCGGGTTGTGATCACTGGAAATCCGTGCCGCACGCACCTCATCGAACCCGCAGAGTCGGGCCCGAATCCCGCGCCAGTGGTTTCCGCTTTTCTCGGGTACCGAAATCGGATGCCGACTCTCGTACCGTCTGCTTCCGGTCGCCAGCACGGAAGCGTTGATGTTCGCGGCCAGTTCGTCGTGGTCGACGAGCAGCCCGATCCGCGCTGTCCGGGGCGTCCGTGTCGCGAGAACATCCAAGCCGAGATGCAACGCCCGGTACTCGGCGACGTTGTTGTCGGGGGGTTCGTTTGGAACCGACAGCCGTGTTACCCGCGTTCCGTCACGAGCCTCGATCACGACGCCGAGTCCGCCACCGGACTCTCTGAACGAGCCATCCGTCGCCAGGTAGAAATCCCGGTGGTGGGTCGCCGGCGGGTGGGCAATGTGCGGTGTCGGTGCGTCGTCGAACAGATCGCGCAATGACGGCCGGCCATATGCGGCCATACGTTCTGTAACTCCCGAGTTACCTTAAAATGTACCGGTCGATTCGATATCCCGACCGCGGTTGATTCACTCCCGACCGTACGGGTGGCCGAGCCACAGCGTCCCGACGTTGAGTGCAACGAGTCCGATGAAGGCGGCTGTCATCGACCGGGAATCGAGTCCCGTCGCCAACAGGGAGAGATGCATAAAGGGCAAGACGATTGCTGCCCAGAAGGAGAGCTGTTTGATTGGTCGCGCTAACAGACGGGGGACCGACACCCCGCTGACCGCGTTTCGCAGCGAGCGGGGATCCGTGGTGGAGGAACTTGACATGTGGCGCACCTACTCTCACGTACAACCACGCCACATAAATAACCGTATGAGCATTCGCGATATTTCACCTCGTTTTGTCGCG
>JBLGCM010000156.1:0-4909 GCA_047617345.1 Natronomonas sp.
AGTTGGGACTCGGATGTCTCCATGATGACTTGCCGGACGTGCTGGGCTTTCTCGCTGACGTCGATCAGCGACTGGATGTTCTCTCGTATCGCGTCGATCTTGTCCAGCGCCGAACTGTCGTCCAGGTCGGCTGCCAGCGTGTTGGCGTTGCCCTTGATTACCGTTCCCTTGTTCCGGAGGTTGTGCCGCAGAACGCGGTGGAACACTTCGAGCTGCTGTTCCCGGAGTCGACGGTCCGTAATCTCGTCTTGCATGCCGACAAAGCCCTCGATTTCGTCCTCGTCGTCTTTGATTGGAGCGATCGTCTGGAGCGCAACGAAGCGCTCGCCAGACTTGCGTTCGTTGACGATCTCGGTGTTCCAGACCTCGCCGCCGAGGATGGTCTCCCAGAGGCGGCTGTAAAACTCCGCCCCGTGCTCGCCGGATTTGAGAATGCGCGGAGTCAGTCCCACGGCCTCGTCGGCGGAGTAGCCGGTTATTTCCTCGAAGGCGGGATTGACATATTCGATGACTCCCCGCCGGTCGGTCACGATGATCGCGTGACCGGCCTGTTCGACGGCGTTTTTGAACTGGCGCAGCTCGCGCTCGCGCTGTTTCCGCTCGGTCACGTCCTGAAACAGCAGCAGCGACGCCGGCTCTCCTTCGTACTCGATGCGGGAGGCACGGAGGTCGACGTATTTGTGCTCGCCGCTCGGCGTCTCGACGGTGAGCTCGTACTGCGACGGCGGTTCGTCGCTGCCGAGCAGTTGCTCGCGGCGTTCGTGATCTATCTGGGAGACGACCGCTTCCAGCGGCGACTTCCGCAGTGTCGCCGCTTCGCGGTCGAGGATTTCGGCAAGCCGGTCGTTGACGAAGGCAAAATCGCCGCGCTGGACGACTGCGATCCCGCTTTCGCTCTGCTCGACGAGCGTTCGGTATTTCTCGTGTTCTTCTTCCAGCTGTGCCGTCCGTTCGCGGAGATCCGCGGTGAGCCCCTCTGTCTGCTCGCGCCGAGCGAGCAGATTGCCCAGGGTCCGAAGCAGCGCCTGTTTCCTGACGGGGGCCCGGACGACATCGTCGATGAGCAGCGGTGGCTCCCGATCCGCAATATCCGGAATCTCGACCGAGACCGGCGTCCGATCGCGACGGACCAACACGACTGGACAAAAGATCGGCTCCGTCTCTCGTTTGTGTGTCTCGAGCGCGTCCCTGTAGTCGGGAAAGACCGCTTCGTCGACGATAAACAGGTCGGCGTCCCGGATCTCGCCGTCGACAAGCGGCGTATGTCGTTGTGACACGATCGATGCCACCGCACGCCGGTTTCCTTTGTCGGCAAATATGAGTTGAACGGTCGCCATGTTATGGTGAGTCCTCAGCAGGAGCGATTTCGATTCCAGTGATCTCGAACCGCGCACCGCCGTCACGGCCGCTCGTAACACGAACCTTCCACCCGTGTGCGTCGACGACTGCCTTCACGACCGCGAGACCGAGACCTGATCCCGCCTGACACGTCGAGTACCCCTCCTCGAACACCCGGTCGCGGTCCGCTTCGGGAATTCCCGGACCGTCGTCTTCGATGAAGAGACCGCCGTCGAGGGAGCCGACAGTCACAGTTACGTCCGTCCCACCGTGTTCGGCGGCGTCCTCGGGGGCGTTAGCGACCGAGGGCTCGGACGCTCCGCTTCCGGCGTCTCCGGGAGTCGAAGACGACTGAGGGCTCGTCGAGCCGTGCTCGACGGCGTTGCGAAACAGGTTTTCGAGGAGTTGTCGGAGTCGCATCTGGTCGGCAGACACGCACGCTTCGGCCTCGACGAGCAGTTCGGCATCCGAGTCGAAAACGATGTCCCAACACTCCCTCGCGACTGTCTCGACGTCGACGAGTTCGAGCGTAAGTTCGATGTCACCTCGTTCGACGACGAGTAGCGTCTCTTCGAGCATCCGCTCCATCCGATCGACGGCGCGTTGACACCGTTCGAGCGCCTCCGGATCGCCGGTGTTCCGTGCCGTATCCAGCGAGAGCGCGAGAATGTGGAGCGGGTTACGGAGTTCGTGTCGGAGCGTGCTAGCGAGTTCTTCGAGTTGTGCAGTTCGCTTCTGGAGTCGTTTGGTCTGCTGGCGACGTGTGAGGAGATTCGCGACAGCGCGGCGGAGCGTCCCCTTGTTGACCGGCGCAGTGAGCGCTTCGTCGACCAGAAGCGGCTCCGTCGCGGTTGCCGGATCGGGCAGATCAACCGTGAACGAACTCCACTCGCGTCGGATCAGCACGACGGGGCAAAAGACTGGTTGTTGGTCGTGCTGATAGCGCTCTAGCGGCGCTCGGTACGTGCGAAAGGCAAGTTCGTCGACGATAAACAGATCCGCATCCCGCACCCCGTCGTCGACGACCAGTGTATGGTGATCTGCCAGCACTGAAGCGAGCGCGTGGCGATTCCCCCCGTCGCGCAAAAGCAGTTGAAGCTCGGACATAGCTCGGTGTCTTACCACGGTTTGTCGACTCGATTCGAGAGTCCGTCGAGGGCATTGTGCGTCCCCGTCAGCGGCTCCCCGATCTCTAGCCCGTCGGGAGTGATCCGGAACCGACGGGGCACTGTCTCGAAACCGCCAACGCGCTTTTTTAACACACCGACGACGCGCTGGAGTTCGCCCTCGAGTTCGAGGTAGTTCTGGAAAATGATGTTATCAGCGATGTAGCTGATGTTCGTACTGGTCGCCTGCGGGAGCCCCATCAGTTCGCTTCGCTGGTCGAGCAGAATTACCGACGTGTTCATGTTCGTCAGATACTGCGTGAGAGCGTGGAGTCGCCGGCGGAGATCGACGGTGGCGTCGGTTCCCTTGATCGCGGTTCGGTATCCCGCGATCCCATCGATGACGACGAGCTCGGGCGAGTTCGATTCGACCTGTGTTTTGATTCGCCGAGCGAATTCCTCCGAAGAGAGCGACAGCGGAGTGACCTCCTCGATCATCAGCGTCTCCGCTTCCCGGAGGCCTGTGATTCCGATCCCGAACGTTTCCGCCCGGTAGGTGAACGTCTCGAGTGATTCCTCGAACAGATAGCCAAGCGCCGCGTCGCCGTTGGTTGCCGCCGAGTGGAGAAACTCCGTGGCCATCGTCGTCTTCCCGACTCCCGATGGCCCGCTGATGATCGTGACCGTTCCGCGTTCGATCCCCCCGCCGAGCAGCGAATCGAGGTTGTCGATCCCGGACGACAGCCGTGTCGGCTCGAAGGCCCGTCTGTGCTGGTCCGGTAAGAGCGCGGGATAGACCTCTGCCCCGCCGTCGCGAATCTCGAACCCGTGAGTTCCGTCCCGTTGGCCGACGCCGCGGTGTTTCGGCACGCTGATCCGCCGTCCCGCTTCCTCCTGCTCGTAGGCGAGGTTCACCACGCCGTCGCTGAGCGAGCGCAGTTGTGTGTCCATCTGACCGCTGGGCGTCTTCGTCGCGAGGACGGTCGTCCCGCGGCTTTTGAGAAAGCGCGCAAAGGAGATGATCCGCTTTCGGAACTGGTACTCGTTGGGCTCGATGTATTGAAACTGCGTGATCGGATCGATGAGCACGCGGTCGGGGTCGCGGTCCTCGATGGCGGTTCGAACGTCGGAGATCAGGTTCTCGTCGGCGACATCTTGCGGTCTGACAACATCATACGACTGTGAGCCGTTGAAAAACTCCGATTCCGGCCCGATGTCCAGAAACGAGGCCGCTGTGACATCGATACCGAGCGCGTTCGCGTTCGCGCGCAGATCAGCCTCCGATTCCTCGCCGTGGATGAACAGGACCGATTCGTCGGCATCGAGGCCCGCTCGCAGAAACTCGATGCCAAGCGTTGTTTTGCCGGTTCCGGGCGGGCCGATAACGAGATATAGCCGTCCGTCGATAAAGCCGCCGTTGAGAAGTGAATCGAGACCCGATACCCCGCTCGAAATCTGCGTTAGCCGAGGGCCCTCTGACATTATCCTGAGTTCGCACGACAGCGGGTATGTATGTTGTTCTCGTTCTCACAACGATGAGAGCCCCGCTGCTTGAAGATCAGCCGACACTCACCGCTCCGTCCGTCGGGACTCGCCGGAGTCGACTGTCTGAAACTCGAAGCGAGCACCGCCGGCGGATCCGTCGCCGATTTCGACATCCCAGTCGTGGGCCTGGGCGATCTGGCTGACAATCGTCAGGCCGAACCCGGTGCCCTCCTCGGAGGTGGTGAAGCCGGATCTGAGAACGTCGTCGCGGACATCCGGCGGGATTCCGGGCCCGTCATCTTCGATATAGAAGCCGTCTTCGAGCGGCCCGACGCGAACGGTCGCATCGGGCCCGGCGTGTTCCCGACTGTTCCGGTACAGGTTCGCGAACAGTTCCTGGACGCGGGAGGCGTCCATCTCGAGTGTCACATCGCCGTCGACAGCCAACCGCATGATCTGCGTATCGACGTTGTTCCACGCCGCTCGGGCGACGTCTTCGAGCGAGGCCGGTTTCGGGTCGAGGACGCTTTTGCCCTGTTTGGCCAGCGCGAGCAACTCGTCGATGAGTGCTTCCATCCGGTCGACCGCGTCTCGCATCCGCGTGTAGGCCTGCTCGGAGTCCTCGCCACTCCGCGCCATCTCCAGGTTGGCATCCATGACGTTGAGCGGATTGCGGAGGTCGTGGGCTACCGTTCGGCCGAAGTTTTCGAGGCGGTCGTTCTGTCGCTGTAGCTCCCGGCGCTGCTCTTTGAGTTCGGTGATATCGCGGTTGATCGCGACAAACCCCGTGATCTCGTCGTCCTCGGTGAGCGGAGCGATGGTCTGGTCGATGACGTACTGTCTGCCGTCTTTGCGTTCGTTCACAATCTCGCCCGTCCACACTTCGCCGTTGAGAATCGTCTCCCAGAGGGTTCGGTAGAACTCCCCGCCGTGCTCGCCGGAGTTGAGCATCGCGGGCGTATTGCCCAGCGCCTCCTCGC
>JBLGCM010000157.1:0-4873 GCA_047617345.1 Natronomonas sp.
GTCCCGTCGAGGGAGTCGGAGTTCTCGCTGTCGGTCTGGTCATCGCTCGCCGGGGGAACTCCTCGCTGTCGCGGGCCGCCGAGGCGGGGGTCGGGATCCACCGCGTGTACGGCCGGTCCCCGACGGCAACCGTCTCCGTTCCGCTGTCTGGATCGTCGTCCTGTCCATCGGCCGAAGGTCCGTCGTCCCCGCCGTTCTCAGAGCAGTCAGCAAGCGCAACCGATGCCGCGGCTGTTTTTAGCACTGACCGCCGGTGCTGTTCGTCCATGCATCATACGAGTGCGAAAATGAGATATATAATTTCTATCACTCAGGCGAGAAACACGTGGCGTGGCCTGTCGTCGAGCACCTCGCGGCCCCAGTCGACGGTGTCAGTGAAGGCATCAGAGCGGAAAAACTCCATCGCCTCTCCTTTCGAGTCCCACCGGCTGGCGATGAACATGTCGTTCTCGTCGTCGACGTTCGCGAGGAGTGCCGTCTCGCGGTGGCCCGCCATCTCGCCGAGCAACTCCCCGACATCGGCGAATTTCTCGACGAACTCCTCTCGGTAATCGGGCTTGACGGTGTAGAACATCCCCATCGTCTCGAAGCCGTCGCCGTCGTCGGCCCAGCCGACGATACCCGGCAGATCGCTCAGGTACTCGCTGGCCGTGTTCGCGGCGTCGGCCGTCTCCCACCGACTGACGACCGCGGCGTGGTTGCTGTCCGGATCGTCGTACACGTCGGTTCCCTCGTGAGTGTCGTATCGGTCGAAGCCGTCGCTCAGATCGGTGACCTCCGCAGTCAGTTCGTCGAGATCCGCTTCCGAGTAGAGGACGAGCGCGTAGATGTCCTCGCCGTGGGGTTGGCCGGCGTACACGTCGAGGTCCGCGAGTTCGTCGCGGATGCCGTCGGCATCCCCGTCGTCGACCGCACCGTGTGCGGCGTCGGGCTCGTCGCTTTCGCCGCCCTCGCCGAGCGGGCCGCGATACCCCTCCCCGACGCCCGGAAGGTCGGTCAGAAAGCCCTCGGCGGTGTTTGCCGCCCGCTCGTTGGCCCAGATGCTCACGATAGCCGACCGACCCTGCTGTGCGCGCACGACCGACTGGACGTGGGTGTCGTAGTGCTCGAAGTTCCCGCGAAGCCCGTCGAGTTCCTCGGCGAGTTTCTGCGCGTCGGCATCTGAGTAGAGAACGAGGCCGAAATCACCGCCCTCGTACTCTTCGCCCTCGTGGATTCCGAGCGTTCCGAGCCGAGCCGCGAGGTCGTCGGTCGACTCGGTGATACTGTCGCCGTCGCCGCCCGTCGGCGGACCGCTTCGACCCCCGTCGTCGCCGTCGTGAGCGCCGCCGCGGCTCTCGCCGTGTGTCCCCGCGTCGTGGTCGCTGTCGGCTTCTCCGGGGTGAACCGGGTCAGCGGCCTCGACATCCATCGAGACATCGCCGTCGGTCGGCACGACCTCTCCGGCCATCAGCGCGGGCAGGTCGGCCGGTTCGATCCGGCGGCCGATGTAGAAAGAGCCAAACTCCGCGAACTGCGAGGTCGAGGGATCGAAGCGCATCTCGTAGAGCAGATCCTTCATATCGACGAGGTCGTCGCCCCACAGCGTCACGCCCCACTCCCAGTCGTCGAGGGCGATGGCACCGGTGATCATCTGGACGATTTTGCCGCCGTAATCCCGTCCGATATCGCCGTGGGCTTCCATGTGATCGGCCCGCTGCTCGAAGTCCAGATCGTACCAGTTCTGGTCGGGTCGGCGGCGCTTGGACATCGGATAGAAACAGACGTGTGTCGCGTCGGGAATCGTCGGCTTGAGTCGGGTCTGGATGTAGTTGTACAGCCCCGAATCCTCGTCGAGTTCGCCCTCGAAGTAATCCCGCGCTCGCTCGGAGTAGCCCGACGCCTCCGTCACGGAGACGAACGATGTTTCGCGCTCGGTGAAACGGGCGAACTCGGTCTGCTCGAACTGTCGTTCGAGCGCGCCGATGTGGGCGCTGCTCGGGCGGAGGTGAAGAATGAGGATATCGGCTTTGTGGCCGAGCACCGAGTACAGCGCGGAGTCGCCGTCCTCGGCGTCGGCAACGGCGAGGCGACTGTCGAGGTGATCGGCCACCTCCGCGAGCGCGCGCTTGCGTTCGCGGTCGGTCGCATCACGCCACGCGTCCCAGTCGATACTCCGGTAATCGTGCAGTGCATACCAGCCTTCGTCCGTCGGCGGCGGGTCGCGTGCTTCCGGCATACACCGACGTACGGTCCGGTACCCAAGAATGGTTTCGTTTGTTCCCGACGTTTAGACGACGACGACCGGGATATCGGTTTCGTGGATCACGGTTTCGGTCGCGCTGCCGAGCAGCACGGTCTTGAAATCCGACCGCCCGCGCTCACCCATGCAGACTGCGTCGATACCCTGCTCGTCGATGTAGGCGAGAATCTCCTCCGGCGGTGCGCCCTCATCGATCGCTGTCCGTACCTCGATCCCCTCGTTCTCGGCCCGTTCTCGCACTTCGGCCAGTTCGCGTTCCCCGTCTTCCCGAAGGGCCGCGCGGCGTTCGTCGGGGTCGATAATCGCGTTGTCGTAGGCGGTTCGGGTCTCGATGACGTACAGCGCGTGCAGCGTTGCGTCGTATCGGTCTGTCAGATTAATCGCGTGAGTGACTGCGGTGCTCGCGTGTTCACTTCCGTCGACCGCGACGAGGATTTGACCGTACATACTGGCTTTTCAGCCCCCAGCTACACTTACTCTTGGCGGACCGGGTGCTCGTGGTCGGGGCCGCACTGGTCGAGAGACGCGACGGCCATCGAAACCGACAGCGTTTCGGTACCTCGGACCGTGGCTTGGATAACGAATGAGCCGCGATGTTATCGAAGTCCGCGGGGCGACAGAGAACAACCTCAAGGACGTAAGCGTGGAGATTCCACGGGAGGAACTGACCGTCGTCACGGGGCTGTCGGGATCGGGGAAATCCTCGCTGGCGTTCGACACCGTCTACGCCGAGGGCCAGCGACGCTACATCGAGTCGCTGTCGGCCTACGCCCGGAACTTTCTGGGCCAGATGGACAAGCCGCAGGTCGAAACCGTCGAAGGCCTGTCGCCCGCCATCTCCATCGACCAGAAAAACGCCGCGAACAACCCCCGATCGACGGTCGGAACAGTGACGGAGTTACACGACTACCTCCGGCTGCTGTACGCCCGCGTCGGGACGCCCCACTGCCCGCAGTGTGGCCGCGAGGTCGACGACCAGAGCGCCCAGCAGATGGTCCGGCGACTGCTTGACGCGCCGGAGGGGACCCGCGCCAAACTCTGTGCCCCCGTGGTCCGCGACCAGAAAGGCGAGTTCGAGGACCTGTTCGACGAACTGGTCAGCGAGGGGTACACCCGCGTCGAGGTCGACGGCGAGCGGTTCGATCTCACCGTCGAAACGCCAGATCTGGACAAGAACTACGATCACACCATCGACGTCGTCGTGGACCGCGTGAAGCTCAGCGACGGCGAGCGGTCCCGCATCACCGACTCCGTCGAGACGGCTCTCGAAGAGGCAGACGGCGTCCTCAAAGTCATCTTCCCGGACCCGCCCGCGGAGCTCGACGTGGGCGGGGCGAGCGCTCGCTCGACAGGTGATCTCGCGGAGGATACCGAAGCAGACGGGTCTGAGGAGCGCCGAATTGTCGAGTTCTCGGAGGATCTTGCCTGCAGTCACTGCCACATCGACATCAGCGAAATCGAGACCCGCTCGTTCTCGTTCAACAGTCCACACGGGGCCTGTCCCGAGTGTGAGGGGATCGGTTCGACCAAGGAGGTCAGCGAGGAGCTGGTGATTCAAGAGCCCTCGAAGCCGCTGAAACACGTCTTCGAGCCGTGGAGCTACAACCGCACCTACTACTCCCGACAGCTCGACAACGTCGCCGAGCACTTCGGCGTCTCGCTCGATACGCCCTTTGAGGAGTTAGACGGGAAGATCCAGCGCCAATTTCTCTACGGCACCGACGACCACGTCCACTTCGAGTGGACGACGAAAAACGGCACCCGCGAGAAGACCGAACGGTTCGAGGGCGTCATCCCGAACCTCGAACGCCGTCACGTCGAAACCGACAGCGACCGCGCGCGCGAGCACATCGAGGAGTTCATGGCCGTCACCACCTGCCCCGAATGTGAGGGCACCCGACTCAAGGCCGAGTCCCGTTCCGTGCTCGTGAACGGCACGTCGATCACCGAAGTCAACCAGCTGTCTATCGGCGACGCGCTGGATCACTTCGACGGCGTGGAAGCGACACTCTCTGATCGTGACCGCAAGATCGCCGAGGAAATCCTCAAGGAGATCCGCGCACGTCTCGGGTTCATGACCGAAGTCGGGCTGGAGTATCTCACGCTGGATCGGGAAGCCTCCACGCTCTCGGGCGGCGAGAGCCAGCGGATCCGACTCGCGACACAGATCGGTAGCGGACTCGTGGGCGTCCTCTACGTCCTCGACGAACCCTCGATCGGCCTGCACCAGCGCGACAACGACCGCCTGCTGAACACGCTCGAAGAGCTGCGTGACCTCGGGAATACCTTACTCGTGGTCGAACACGACACCGAGACGATGCGCCGGGCGGACAACATCATCGACATGGGGCCGGGGCCTGGCAAGCGCGGCGGCGAAATCGTCGTCAACGGCAGCTACGAAGAGGTCATCGACTGCGAGGAAAGCGCGACCGGCGAGTATCTCGCCGGCGAGAAGGTCATCCCCGTCCCCGATGAACGCCGCGTGCCTGACCAACGGGAAGGCGCGGAGGGAGCGAGCGGAGACGACGGACCAGCGAGCCGCGACCCGGACGAGACGATCACCATTCGGGGTGCGCGCCAGCACAACCTCAAAGATCTCGACGTGGCGCTCCCAGTCGGCTGCTTTACCGC
>JBLGCM010000158.1:0-4865 GCA_047617345.1 Natronomonas sp.
AATCGAACCCGCGGCGCATCGGTGTGCGTGTGGCGAAACCTTCGATAGCACCGAGGAGCTTCTCGAACACGCCCGGGAAGTACACCGGTTCTCGCCGTTGTAGAGATGACTCGTTGTGACTCCGATTTCTGTGGTTCACTCGAAGCGGCGACTACGTCGACGGGTCAGTGAGAAGTAGTCCCGGGAAGATTCGAACTTCCGTCGAAGCCCCCAGAAGGCTTCAGGATTGGCCACTACCCCACGGGACTTTGCGTTAGTTGATAAACAACGGCCGTACTTATGTGTATCGTAAGTAGTTGCGTTTTCAGTCGATTGACTTCGGTGGTTCGAGGTGTTTGGCTCGGTGACAGTTCGCACGGAGGGCGACGCGGTATTCGATTTCCTGAATAATCCGTTCCGACACCTACATACTCTCGGCTCCAACACACAAGCACATGTACGTCGGACGCTTCGTCGTCGTCGGGCCGGAGGTCGGCGCATACCGCGTCTCTTCGCGCTCGTTCCCGAACAGACAGGCAATCGATCGTGACGGAACCATCACAGTCGGTCCTACCGAAGACGCAGAAGAGACGGACAACCCCTACATCTCGTATAACTGCGTGCGACTCACAGACCGCGGCGCAGTCATCGGCAACGGCTCGCACGTCGATCCCATCGCCGAGAAACTCGAACTGGGCTATCCCGCCAAGGACGCGCTGGCCGAACCGCTGCTCGCCTTGGATTTCGAGAAAGACGACTACAACACGCCCCGGATCGCCGGTACCGTCGGGTTGACTGACGATCCGTCCGCGAACGCGGAGCCGGCAGGCTACATCGGCACGGTTCGACGCGATGGGCTGCTCGTCGAGGAAGTGACGGCGCCAACGCTCGTCGCCACCTACGAGGAGGACAGCCCGACTGCCTTCGATCTCGACGCCACCGATGCCGCGGGCGCGGCACGGGAACTGTACGACCACGAGTTCGAGCATCGGGTCTGCGCTGCGGGCGTCGAGTACGAAGACGGTGATTTCGAGACGGCCGTCGTCAACGAGTAGGGCTGGTGCGACGCGTTTTTGCGCTGTGAGCGAGAACAAAAGCTATGATCGAAGCGAAACTCGACGCCGCCCGCGCAGATCTCGCCGAACGCGACGGCGTGCTCGTTGCCTTCTCCGGCGGGGTTGATTCCAGCGTCGTCGCCGCAATCGCCCACGACGCGCTGGGTGAGGATGCCGTTGCCTGCACGGCCCGCAGCGAAACGTTACCGGAGGCGGAACTCGACGATGCGAAACGAGTCGCCGACGAGATCGGAATTCGTCACGAAATCGTCGGATTCAGCGAACTCGACAGTGAGGCCTTCGTCAGAAACGACGAGAAGCGCTGTTATCACTGCCGGACGATGCGCCTCGGTGCGATGTTCGACCGCGCCGGGGAACTCGGCATCGAGACGGTCTGTGACGGCACCAACGCCTCCGATCCCGGCGGGGGTCACCGTCCCGGCCTGCAGGCCGTCGACGAACTCGACGCGTACTCGCCGCTTCTGGTCCACGAGATCAGCAAAGAGGAGGTCCGAGAGATTGCAAAGCGGTACGACCTCTCCGTCGCGGACAAGCCGTCGATGGCCTGTCTCTCCTCGCGGATTCCGACGGGACTGGAAGTCACCGAAGAGCGTCTCACTCGGATCGAGAAAGCCGAGCGCCTCCTTCGGACCTGGGGTTTCGATCAGTTCCGCGTGCGAGACCACGACGGCCTTGCGCGCATCGAGGTCTCCGAGGAGGAGTTGGACGTCGCACTGGATCCGGATTTCGTCCGGGCAGCGCGAGAGCACATCGCCGCTCTCGGCTTCGAGCACGTCACGCTCGATCTGCACGGCTACCAGACCGGCAGTGTCAGTCCGGACACCGAGGGGCAGTCTCCGCAGGAACCGGATCCGCTCCAAGCGGAGTATCCGACCGACTAAGGTTCGTGTGGCGGGACCGTCTCAAAAAGAGTCTCGTTTTCGCGGCGGATTGTGTCGGGACGTTCTATCTCTGTTACCGAGCAGTTAGTGATGCTGTACCGGCCGATCGCGCTCGGCATATCGAGACCGTTGAGCCACGCGAGGATCACGGTAATGGGTCCGCCGTGGGTCACGACGAGCGTCGTCCCGGTCGATTCCTCACGCAGGTCCGCCCACGCGTCGAGGACGCGCTCGTACATTTCGGTCAGTGTCTCGCCGCCTTCGGGCCGCTCTTCGAGGGCGAGCAGGCCGTTGTCGTACTCGAAAGCCGGGAATCGGCTCTCCAGTTCGCCCCAAGTAAAGCCCTGATAGACGCCCAGTCCGCGTTCGCGCCACGTCGACGTGAACACGGGGGTCGGTCGGACGCCGGCGTCGCGAATCCCGGCGGTCGTCTCCCGGGTCCGCAGGCTGTCGGAGGCGACGATCCCGTCGATATCGTAGCTCTCTGCGAGTTCCGCCCCAAGTCGGCGGGCCTGCTCGTGGCCCCGGTCGTTCAGCGCCGTCGGGGCCCAGCCCTGTAGCCGCCCCTCCCGATTCCAGTCCGTCTCGCCGTGGCGTACTAGCAGTATGCGCTCCGCGGTCACATCCACGCCGTGGGGCTGTGGTGATTTGACTCCTCTGTCTTCGAAGCGGGTCACTGAAATGAAGCCCCCCCGAAGGTGGAGCATGACCGACCCGCTCGTGATTGATGCCGGCGAACGGACCGTCGAGGAGATCATGACGGCGATCGAAGACGGTCGGCGTGTCGTCGTTCGGACGGAGTTTCTCGACTCCGAGCACGAGGTCACGCTCCGATACAGCGATGAGATTTATTACTGCGATACGCCCGCTCGCCTGCACAAACACGACACCGCCAGCGAGATGCGGGGCTGTCTGCGCGAGCAGGGATACGCCGACACCGGTCAGTGACTCTCGGAGGCTGTGATTTTATTCAGTCTGAGGTGTTACCGATCGTATGGTCGATGCCGATCCGTCCCCGGCGAAGTTCCGCGAGTTGATGGTCGACGAGGAACCACAGTTGCGAGAAGTCCTCGCCTGCGTGTTCAACATCCAGCAACACGAAGCCAAGACCTACGAGACACTGCTGGATCATCCGGGGAGTACCGTCGAGGAACTGGCGACCGAACTCGACCGCGACCGGAGCAACGTGAACCGCTCGCTGTCGACACTCCGGGAGAAAGGACTTGCCACCCGTGAGCGACGTTTGCTCGACGGCGGCGGTCACGTCTACCAGTACTCGCCAACACCGCTTCCGGAGGCCCGCGAACTGATGCACGAGACGCTGGATGCGTGGGCCGAGTACGTCCACGACCGCATCGACGAGTTCGCCGACGAGGCCTAGCCGGGAACCCAACCGTCTGACTTTTGCGTCGGGGGACCAAGACCGATATAATGGCTAATCTCGAACTGACCACGGACGAGCCCGCCTGTGCGTCGGATGGCGTCTGGCTGAGCTGTATCGAGTGTTCGGAGACGTTCGCGCCGTTCGCGGACGTTCGGTACACCTGTGATTCCTGTGATAGCCTGCTCGAAGTCCGGTACGCCGACCTCCCGGCATGGGACGACTTCGAGGGCGAACAGGGCGTCTGGCGCTACAGGGCCGCGCTGCCGGTCGACGACAGCGTCAGTCTCCCCGAGGGCGGCACTCAGCTGCACGACGTGCCCGGCCTCGAAGACGAGCTCGGCGTCGAGCGCCTGCGGGTCAAACACGAGGGGATGAACCCGACGGGTAGTTTCAAAGACCGGGGAATGACCGTCGGGACGCGAGTCGCACAGAAAGTCGGCGTCGAGCGACTGGCCTGTGCCTCGACCGGCAACACCAGCGCTGCCCTCGCCGCGTACGGCGCACGCGGCGGAATGGAGACGCTCGTGCTCCTCCCCGCGGGGAAAGTCGCCGCAGGTAAGGTCGCACAGGCGAGCCTTCACGGCGCGCGCATCCTCGAAGTCGACGGCAACTTCGACACCTGTCTGGACATCGTCCAGGATATGGCGAGGCGCGGCGAGGTTTACCTGCTCAACTCGCTGAATCCCTTCCGGCTGGAAGGCCAGAAGACCATCGGCCTCGAAATCATGGAACAGTTCCACGCGGAGGAGGGGACCTACCCCGACCGCATCGTGCTGCCGGTCGGCAACGCGGGTAACACCGCCGCGCTGTACAAGTGTTTCCGCGAACTCGTCAAAAGCGGCGCAATCGACGAGAGAGACGTGCCCAAGCTAACCGGCGTGCAGGCCGCCGGGGCCGCGCCGATGGCCGAAGCCATCGAACACGGCTGGGAAAGCCACCAGCGCTGGGACGAGGTCGAGACCCGCGCGACGGCCATCCGCATCGGTAACCCGGTCAACGCCCCGAAAGCATTGCCGGGGATCCGCGAGACCGACGGGACTGCAACCGCGGTGTCCGACGAGAAGATCACCGAGGCACAGCGCGACCTCGCCGGCGAGGGAGTCGGCGTCGAACCCGCCTCAGCCGCCTCGGTTGCCGGTCTGCGAAAACTCCGCGCTGAGGGGGTCGTCGACGAAGGCGAACAGGTCGTCTGTCTCACAACCGGCCACCTGCTCAAAGACCCCGAGGCCGCCGCCGAAGCGGGCACCGATCCCGAACCCGTTCCCGGAACGACAGCGGGTGTCCTCGATTACCTCGAATCGCACTGACCGTCGTCGGTTTCTTTCTCGTCGCCGTCCGCCTGCTCTGTGGGTTCGTCGGATTGTTCGGGCTCCCACTCCGTGTCGCCGGTATTCCCGCCGTGGGACGGATGGTCGGGAACGTGGGAGAGAAACGCGCCCTGGAGGATCCCTTTGAGTTTGTCGAGGAGATTATCTGACATATGGTGTCGTTCGCGCGACGGGGAAATAAGTGCTGGCAGGATTAGAAGCGTCGCAGTCCTCGTGA
>JBLGCM010000159.1:0-4860 GCA_047617345.1 Natronomonas sp.
AGGCCGTTCGGGACGACAGCGAGGGTCCGCAGTTCGCGGAGTGGTATGTCGGAGGAACACTGAACATCGCACACAACGTCGTGGACCGCCACGCTGACCCACAATCAGAGACGCGAAACAAGGTCGCGACGATCTGGGAGGGCGAAGACGGCGAGGTTCGAGAGGTGACCTACCACGAACTCCACCGGCAGGCCAATCAGGTCGCGAACACGCTCGAAGCGAGGGGCATCGAAACCGGCGACACCGTCGGGCTGTATATGCCGATGGTCCCCGAAGTCGTCTCGCTGTTGTACGGCTGTTTCAAAGTCGGCGCGATTGCCGTCCCGATCTTCTCCGGATTCGGCGTCGACGCGACCGCGACGCGGATCGAAGACGCGGAGTGTTCGGTCCTCGTTACCGGCGATGGCTTCTACCGCCGCGGCGACGAGATCACCCTGAAAGCGCAGGCCGACGAGGCTATCGAGGAGGCGGGCCACGTCGAGAACGTGATCGTCTACGACCGCCTCGGGGCCGACATTCCGATGACCGAGGGCCGCGACGAGTGGTGGCATGACACCGTTGGCGAGGCCGACGACAGCTACGACACCAAATCACTCCCGTCCGGTCAGGAGTCGATGCTTCTGTACTCTTCGGGGACGACCGGCAAACCGAAAGGGATCGTCCACACCCACGCCGGCGGCCTCGTCCAGCCAGCCAAGGAGCTGTACTTCTCGTTCGACCACAAGCCCTCGGATCGGTTTTTCTGGGTCTCAGATATCGGTTGGATGATGGGGCCGTGGACGCTGATCGGCAACCACGTCTTCGGCGGGACGATTTTCATCTACGAGGGTGCGCCGGACTATCCAAATCCCGACCGTTACTGGGAGATGATTGACCGCCACGGGATCAGCGCTTTCGGCGTCTCGCCGACCGCGATTCGGGCGCTCCGAAAACACGGCGACGAGTGGCTGGAGGGGCACGACCTCTCGACGCTGCGCCTGCTGGGATCGACCGGCGAGCCGTGGGATCCGGAGTCCTGGCAGTGGTTCTACGAGCGGGTCGGCAACGGCGAGACGCCGATCATGAACATCTCCGGCGGGACCGAGATCTTCGGCTGTTTCCTCCAGCCGTCGCCGACTCACTCGTTGAAACCCGGCACGCTCGGCGGCCCTGCGCTCGGAATGGACGTGGATATCGTCGACGCAAGCGGCGAGTCGATTGCCGACGATCACGAGCAGGGATATCTTGTCTGTCGCTCCTCGGCCCCGTCGATGACGAAATCGCTCTGGAGCGGCGACGAGCGGTATCTGGAGGAGTACTGGAGTCGCTTCGAGGATCTGTGGGATCACGGCGACTGGGCCGAAAAAGACGAAGACGGCTTTTGGTTCCTGCAGGGCCGCTCGGACGACGTGCTCAACGTCGCCGGACGGAAGGTCGGCCCCGCCGAGGTCGAGGGAGCGCTGATCGACCACGAGGCCGTCAACGCCGCCGCCGTGATCGGTGCCGAAGACGAGACCACGGGAACGGCTGTCGTCGCCTACGTCATCCTCGAAGCGGGCTACGAGGAGACCGACGATCTCCGGGCGGAACTGACGGCACACGTCGGCGAGGAGCTGGGCAAGCCGTTCCGACCATCCGAACTGTACTTCGTCGACGAGTTCCCGAAGACCCAGAGCGGTAAGATCGTCCGCCGCCTCATCCAGTCGGTCCACGAAGGCGAGGAACTCGGTGATCTCTCGAGCATCGAGAACCCGGCCGCCCTAGACGAGATCGACGACGCGCGCTGACCTCACAACACCCGCTTGCCCAGCGCGCTGGCGGTGAGTTCACAGGCCAACTCCGCGGTCCGGTTCGAGTCGTCAAGAATCGGGTTCACCTCGACGAGTTCGAGCGAGCAGAGATCGGCCCCGGACGCGGCGATCATCTCCATCGCCGCGTGGGCCTCCCTGTAGGATGTCCCGCCCCTGACCGGCGTCCCGACGCCGGGGGCCTCGCTGGGATCGAGCAGATCCAGATCGAGGCTGACCGCGAGTTGATCGGTCGTATCCGTGATTGCATCCAGTGCCTCTCGGAGTACCCTCGAGATGCCCCGCTGGTCGATATCGGTCATCGTGTAGGCGTGGATCGGACTCGACCGGAGACGCTCACGCTCGCCGGCGTCGACGCTTCGGAGTCCGACGATTGCGACATTCTCGGGATCGATCATCGGCGCGTGGGCCCACTCCATCTCCCCGAAGGTCCCCTCGCCGAGAATCGCTGCCAGGGCCATCCCGTGGACGTTGCCGCTCGGTGTCGTCGCCGGCGTGTTCAGGTCGGCGTGCGCGTCGAGCCAGAGCAGGCCAGTCGGGCGGTCCGCGACGCCGTTTGCCGTTCCGATTCCGATGGAGTGATCGCCACCCAAAACGAGTGGCACCGCCGCGGAGTCGTGAATCGACTGCACTCGTCGTGTGAGTTCCGTACAGACCGCGCGGGTCGCACCGAGATACTTGGCGTCGCCGTCGATATCCGACTCGCGCCGTGACTGTTCCGGCCGCGGAACGTCGATATCGCCGCCGTCCGAACAGGCGAGTCCGAGGCCGTCGAGTTGCTCGCTGAGTCCGCCGTACCGGATCGCTGACGGCCCCATATCGACCCCTCGACGGTCCGCGCCGAGATCCATCGGGACGCCGATCAGTTCGACTGACTGGTTCATGTCTTCCTGTGGTGGGCCGACTGACAAAAGTGCTGTCGCGGGCCGGTGCTCGGAAAGGTACCGAAATATTATGACGGTTACCGTCGGGTTTAAGACCGCAAGTGCCGAAACTCGGGTTATGTCATCAATCGAACTGACACCGAGTCAGAAGACCATTCTCCAGGAGTTGATCAATCTCCACAAGGAGTCCGAGAGTGCCGTCAAAGGAGAGGACATCGCCGAGGAGGTGAACAGGAATCCGGGAACGATCCGCAACCAGATGCAGAGTCTCAAGGCCCTGCAGTTGGTCGAGGGCGTCCCCGGGCCGAAAGGCGGCTACAAGCCGACCGGGACGGCCTACGACGCGCTGCAGATTCAGGACATGGACCAGGCGGCGGACGTCCCGCTGTATCACAACGGCGAACTGATCGACGAGGCCAACGTCGAACAGATCGATCTCACGAGCGTCCACCACCCCGAGGAGTGCCGGGCCAAGATCAACATGCGCGGATCGCTCTCCCGGTTTACCGAGGGCGATAAGGTGACCGTCGGTCCCACGCCGCTCTCGAAACTTCAGATCATCGGCACGCTCGAGGGCAAAGACGACACCGACAACGCGCTCATTCTGACAATCGACGATATGCAGGCCCCTGTCGGGGAACCCGAACACTGACTCCATACCTGTCTGGGTTCTGTCGCGTCGTCAGTTCGAGATTCTCAGCTAACTCGCCGCTCGTATCCGAGCACCATCGAAGGCAGAACGGTCGACGACGGTATCCGTTATCATATGCCAACGGAGGGTAAATTGCAAACCTTTGTATCGGCGGATTCCTGACGGGAGGATATGACAGAGCAGGTTGTCGTTCTCGGCTCCGGATACGCCGGTGCCGGAGCGATTCAGAGCCTCGAATCGACGCTTTCGGACGGCGCAGAGATCACGTGGGTCTCGGATGTCGACTATCATCTTATTCTCCACGAGACCCACCGCTGTATCAGCGACCCGAGCGTTCAGGAGAAAGTCGCCATCCCCATCGACGAGATCAAATCCCCATCGACGGAGTTCGTGCAAGCGACCATCGAAGGGATCGATACGGACGAACGGTCCGTCGAACTCGAAGGCGGGGACGCACTCGAATACGATTATCTGTTGGTCGGACTGGGAACGCGAACCGCCTTTTTCGGAATCGACGGTCTCGAGGAACACGCCCACACGCTCAAGAACCTCGACGATGCGCTCGGCATTCACGACGGTGTCGTCGCGGCAGCGGACGAGGCGACCCAGACCGATCCGGCCCAGATCGTGATCGGCGGCGCGGGATTGTCCGGCATCCAGACGGCCGGAGAGATCGCCCGATTCCGCGACGAACGGTCGGCACCGCTCGACATCCATCTCGTCGAGGGGCTCGACGAGATTTTCCCTGGAAACGACGACAGCATCCAGTCGGCGCTCCGTGATCTGCTCGAAGAGCGCACCGTCAACATCCTCTGTGGCGAGTTTATCGGCGAGGTTGACGAAGACACCGTCTACATCGGCGAGGAGACCGAACTCGACTACGACGTGCTGATCTGGACCGGCGGGATCACCGGCCGCAAGGCGGTCCGAGACGCGAACGTCGACAAAGACGAGCGCAACCACCGACTCGAAACGGGCCAGACCTTCCAGACGACCAACGACCGCGTGTTCGCTATCGGCGACGCCGCGCTGATCGACCAGCCCGGCGACGACCCGGCACCGCCGACGGCTCAGGCCGCCTGGCAGGCCGCCGAGGCCGCCGGCAAAAACATCGCCCGAGAGATGCGCGGTCAGCCGCTCAAGAAATGGAAGTACAAAGACAAGGGGACTGTGGTCTCCGTCGGTGAGGACGCCGTCGCACACGATGTCTCTGTCGTTCCGTTCGTCGACACCTTCGGCGGGTTCCCCGCACGGACGCTGAAGAAAGCCATCGCAGTCCGCTGGATTTCGGACATCACAGACGTCGGACGGGCGAAAGACGCCTGGGCCGACATGTAGGGTCGGGCTTCCTGCTCACTCCAATCCGAGTTTCGCGTGCCACGCCGATGTGCCCGATTTTTCGACTCGCTCGTCCATTTCGGCCAGTAGGCTGACCGCCTTGCTCGCCGTCCTGGCGGCGCGCTGCTCGCCCGTCACCTCGAACTCGCCGGTCGTCCGATCCGCGTAGACGGTACAGACAGCGCCACCGCGCAGCCCG
>JBLGCM010000160.1:0-4849 GCA_047617345.1 Natronomonas sp.
AGTGACCCGCTCAACCCGGTTGTCGCCGTCGAACTCGGTAACAGGGTTTCCCGTCTCGATGCTGACGCCGGCGTCGCCGAGCGCCGAACAGAGCTGCTCTTCCAGTCGGAGACCCGGCAGCGATGGCGGACCCATCGGCACCTCGAAGATCTCGGCACCGAGTCGGTCACCCAGTTCCTCGCGAACCGCGCCGGCCGCGTCGTCGCCGAGGATCGCCGGGAAGCCGACGCGGGACTCGCCGTCGAGTTCGGGAGCGACCCGCTCGGCCAGCGCCGCCCGCGCCGGCCGCTCGCGGCCGCTCAGGGATACCGTTCGGTCAGTGTCGAGCAGTTTCGCGTACCGGGTGACCGTCGCGTCCGCGCGGAGGCCGCCGGGGAACCGGATCGTCGCGCCGCGCACGTCGAAGGGGACGCCCGCCGCCGAGAGGTGATCGGCCGCGCGCCCCGCGTCGAAGTCGGTCATCGATTCCAGTCCGACGAGGAGGACATCGCGGTCGTCGCTGGCCAGCCCCGCCGCGACGCTCGCCGGATATCTGGCGGTCGGTTTGATCGTCCCACCGTGTGTCGGCGCGAGCGCGTTCCGGTCGGTGTGCTCGCCGCGGTATGTCGGCACCGCGTCGTCGAACAGCGACATCGCCGTCCGGACGGTTTCGACGCCGACCGTGCGGTACGGATGGGCCTCGTGGAGGTCGGGAATCGCCGCATACGGATCTGGAAGCGGACCCTCGCCGTCGGGCGCGTAGCCGAGGATGTCGATCAGTCCCGAGGCCATCCGGAGCGTGCTCTGTGTGTGGGAAACGAGCCGCGTGTCCGCGCCGGCCCGGGCGGCCGCGAGCGCGCTCGTCAGGCCCGCGAGTCCGCCCCCGATCACGAGGACCTCCGATTCAATCGCCATCGCGTCCCCCGTCCGTGGCGACGCCCGCGGGGTCGGTCATCCCGCGTCCACCGTCGAAGGCAGTGAAGTCGATATCGGCACCGTCGGCTGGGTCGTGGTCGCGGTTCTGCGTGGTCGCCTGGAGCGCGTAGTTGAGCGCCGCCTGTGAGAGTTGTTCGCCCCACAGCGCGTGTCGTTGCCCCTTCCAGCGTTCCTGGAGGAGTTCGTCCCACGCCCGTCGAGTCGGTACCTCGCCGGACTCCCGGGAGAGTTCGTTCGCCAACCGATGACAGCAGAAGCCGCCCTGACAGTTGCCCATCGAGGCGCGGGTCCGAATGCGGACGGCGTTGAGATCAGATCCCGCTGCCTCGATTGCGTCGTGGACTTCCGCGCGGGTAACCCCCTCGCAGTCGCAGACGACGGGGTTGGGGTCGTCGGTTTGCAGCACCTCGTCGGCCCGCGAGCCGAGCCGTTCGACGCTCCGGCGGCCGATGGGCGAGCGAAGACCGAACTCGTCCATATACTCCCGCAGGACCGAAAACTCCTCGCTGCCCGGAAGCGGAACGTCCGCGGTGTGACAGTCGGCATCGATGCCGAACTTCGCACAGACGTGATCGCTGATCTCCTCGGCCATCATCCGGTAGGTCGTGAGTTTACCGCCGACGATGCTCGTCATTCCCGCACGTCCGTCGCGGTCCTCGTGGTCGAGCAAAAAGTAATCCCGCGTGATATCAGTCGGGTCGTCGCTGCCGACGTCCGGCGGTTCGTACAGCGGGCGGACGCCCCAAAAGGATCGGATCGTCCGGGCCTCGGCGAGGATCGGGACCAGTTCGGAGAGGGTGTCGATCATCATGTCGACTTCCCACTGCCGTTCGGGATACTCCTCGGGGTCATCGACCTCCACGTCGGTCGTACCGAGAATCGCCGTCGTCTCGTGGGGAACGACGATATCCGCGTCACCCTTTGGCTTACAGCGGTTGATGACGGTATCGACCTGTCGGACGTTCATGATCGTCATGACGCCCTTGGAGGGCCTGACCTCGATGTCGACGCCGGCCATCTCGCCGATGCGGCCGGCCCACGCGCCCGTCGCGTTGACGACGTAGTCGGCCCGAATTTCTTCCGTTCCGCCCTCGGTGCCGTGGACGCGCTTGTCCGATCCGGAAGCGTGTTCGACTTCGACACCGACGACGTCGCCGTCCTCGACGACGAGATCAGTGACCGTCGAGTGGGTCTCGATCCGCGCGCCGTGGCCCCGCGCGCTGGCAGCGTTTGCGACGACCAACCGGAAGGGATCGACCGCCCCGTCCGGAACGGTGATCGCTTTCTCGATGTCCGCCGCGAGGTGCGGTTCCATCTCGCGAGCCTGCTCGCCGGAGATGACTTCGGCGGGAATTCCACACTCCCGACAGCCCGCCAGTTTCTCCCGGAAGTACTCCGCCGAGTCCTCGGAGCGTTTGACGAACAGGCCGCCGGTCATCTCGACGCAGTGGCCGGCGATCTCCCGCAGGACGCGGTTCTCCTCGATACACTCCTCGGCGCTGGCCCGGTCTGTGACGGCGTATCGCCCCCCGCTGTGCAGGAGGCCGTGCATCCGGCCGGTCGTGCCGTGGGTGAGGGTTCCCTGTTCCAGCAGGGTGACCTCCACTCCCCGCATCGACAGATCGCGAGCGATTCCGGTTCCCGTCGATCCGCCACCGACGACGACCACGTGTGGTGTGGCTGCCATCTACACCCGGATTGCGGGGCGATCTACTTCAGTTCATCGACAGGATCGATCCCGAAGAGACGCGGCGACGAGGGTCAGCGTTTAAGTGACAAGCAGCCACACGTAGCGGTAGGAATCGGTTGGACCGGAGAGAGCTACGATGACAGAGACATACGTTGGCGCGATCGATCAGGGAACGACCGGCACCAGGTTCATCGTGTTCGATCACGGGGGGCAGATGGTCGCGAACGCCTACGCGAAACACGAACAGCGATACCCGGAGCCGGGATGGGTCGAGCACGATCCGGCGGAGATCTGGGAGAACACGAAACAGGTCGTCACCGAGGGACTCGACGAGGCGGGACTGGACGCCAGACAGTTGGAAGCGCTCGGGATCACCAACCAGCGCGAGACGACGGTCGTCTGGGAAGCGGCGACGGGCGAACCGATCCACAACGCTATCGTCTGGCAGGACCGGCGGACGACCGACCGCATCGAAACGCTCCACGAGGCGGGCAAAGTCGAGTGGATCCGCGAGAAGACCGGTCTGGAGGTCGACGCCTACTTCTCGGCGACGAAAGCGGAATGGCTGCTGGAAAACGCCGATCCAGTGGGTACCGACCGCGGCGGCGCCGCACTGGGAGACCGAGCCAGAAACGGCGAGTTGCTGCTGGGCACCATCGACACGTGGCTCATCTACAATCTGACCGGCAACCACATTACCGACGTCTCCAACGCCTCGCGGACGATGCTGTACAACATCCACGATCTGTCGTGGGACGACGAACTACTCGCGGAGTTCGAGATTCCGCGGGCGATGCTCCCCGAAGTTCGGCCCTCGTCGGACGAGAACACCTACGGACACACCGACGCGGACGGCTTTCTCGGCGCCGAGGTCCCGGTCGCGGGTGCGCTCGGCGACCAGCAGGCGGCACTCTTTGGCCAGACCTGTTTCGACGCCGGCGACGCGAAAAGCACCTACGGAACGGGGTCGTTCTACCTGATGAACACCGGCAACGAGGCCGTCGAGTCAGACCACGGCCTGCTGACGACAGTCGGCTTCCAGCGATCCGGCGAACCCGCCCAGTACGCGCTTGAGGGGTCGATTTTCATCACCGGCGCGGCCATCGAGTGGCTCGAAGACATCGAACTGATCGACGACGCCGCCGAGACCGCAGAACTGGCTCGTTCGGTCGATTCGACCGACGGCGTCTACTTCGTCCCCGCCTTCACCGGACTCGGCGCGCCACACTGGGACGGCCGTGCGCGCGGAACGGTTATCGGCATGACTCGGGGCACGCGCAAGGAGCATCTCGTCCGGGCGACGCTCGAAGCCATCGCGTATCAGACGCGAGACGTTGCCGAAGCGATGGAAGCCGATTCCGGCGTCGACACGACCAGCCTCCGCGTCGACGGCGGCGCGGTGAAGAACAACTTTCTCTGTCAGTTGCAGGCGGACATCCTCCAGACCGAGATCGTCCGGCCGGAGGTCAACGAGACGACCGCGCTCGGATCGGCCTACGCCGCCGGACTGGCGGTCGGCTACTGGGAGGACGTAGACAGCCTCCGGCAGAACTGGCAGGTCGACGACGACTTCCAACCCGAACGCCCGCGCGAGGCGGTCGACGAGAGGTACGACCGGTGGCGCGAGGCAGTCGAGCGCTCACTCGACTGGGCCGACGACGGGTGAGACTCGTCTCCGTCGTACTCTCGAACGCGAAACACGGCGACTTGGCCCAAAACGGCGGGTCCAGGTTACTCCGAGTCTTGGACCCGCTCTTCAGTCCCGACTGCCGACTCCCCGTCCGCCGACTCGGGCGACCCGCCCTCGGTCCCCTCGGTTAGCGTCTCACGGCTCGCAATTCCCTCACCGGTCGCCGCTCCACCGTCGGACTGATCGCGCTTGTACGCGATTGCGCGCTCCTGAATCTCGTCGATCCGGGGGACGTCGGTCACGTTCGACAGCAGGACCGAGGCGGCGATCAGCGAGGCGTCGTGTGGCTCGTCACCGGCCCAGATCTGCACCGTATCGGTCTCCTTTTCGAGCCAGTACCGACCGGTCTCGAACCCCTTCCGCGAGCAGACATCGGGCGGGCCGGACAGCGAGAGCATCGCGCGCTCGGCGCTGTCGACTTCGCACGGGAGCGTCAGCTTCGAGTTGACCGTCGCCTGAATCAGCTCTTTGATCTTGGTCGCGTCGGTGATCTCATCGTCACCGGTGTCCGACCGGAGCAACGCGAGCAACTTGCTCAGAACGGAGTCCGGTCG
>JBLGCM010000161.1:0-4846 GCA_047617345.1 Natronomonas sp.
AGCGGACGGTGGGCGGGCTGGTCGGATTCAACGGCGGAACCGTAAGCCAATGCTTCGCGACCGGGAGCGTCAGCGCAACGGGAACGGGTGTCGGCGGGCTCGCCGGTTACAACGACAGCCTGATAGAGAAGTCTTACTCGACGGCGACCGTCGCGGGCGAGAGCCGATCCATCGGCGGTCTCGTCGGAACCAACGGCCCGTCGGGAACCGTCCGACAGTGTTACGCCGCCGGATCCGTCGACGGCACCGGCGGAATCGCCGGCTCGAACTCAGACGGGGCAACTGTGACGGACTCGTACTGGAACAGCGACGCGATAGAGTTCTCCGCGGCCGCGACGCCCGGAGAGAGTCGGACGGAAGCCGAGATGAAAGGCGAGGCCGCCGGCAACGAGATGCCGAACTTCGACTTCGAAACGACTTGGCGGACGGTCACCGACCCAGACGGCTTCCCCCAGTTACAGTGGGTTCCCACAGGATCGGAGACAGCTGACGGAGACGACGAAGACGGAACAGACGGCACATCAGAAGACGACGACACTAGTTCGGAAGACGACTCGGACTCCCCCGGCAGTACGAATGACGATTCCAGTGACGACTCCGGCCCCGGATTCGGGGTCGGCGGCGCACTCGCCGGCATCACCAGCGCAGGCTACCTGTTGAGACGCCGTCTCCGCGAAACTGACGAGGAGTGACGGACTTCTCGAACGACGCTGAGAGTGTGTATTGCCACCTGCTTTTCGACCGGGAGAGAGCCCCGTGTCACGCTGGCCAGTCTCAGAAGATCCCCTGTTCGCGGTCCAGCCAGCTCACGATCACCACGTGCGGAAGCGTCAGGACGGCGATGAGGACGAGATACAGCGCCACCAGCCCGGACAACCCGCTCGGCTCTCGGGGCACGAGCACGTGCAGCAGGCCGAGACCGAGGAGCGCGCCCGTCGTCATCGGGGCGGCGTCGCGAGCGAACCTGCGGGCAACGGCCGTCCCCTCACTTCGATCCAGCGCCGTTGCCGACACGTCGTCCAACAGGACCGTCCTGACGATGTGCCGAAGCGAGTGCCAGAAACAGAAGTAGATTCCAACGGCGAGAATCGGCGGGACGAGGAGGAAAAACGCCGAGAGTAATCCCATCTCACCCGCGTCGACGAGCCACGGCCCGCGCTCGTCGGTCCGTAGATATCCCAGCGCAATTGTCAGGAGCACCGCAGCCCCGTACACCGCGCCGACGGCTAGTCGCGGCCCGGACTCGAAGACCGGGGCGAGTGCCGCGGCAGCGCCGGGGTCGAACAGTCCGGTCAGCGAGGTAGCGACGAACTCGTACTGGTCGGGAAAGGCAGCCAACGGGACGAGCATGGGCGCGCCGCCGCGGACCAGTACGGTCAGTGCCTGCTGGCTCGGGGCCCGAAGATACGACGCACCGACGATATCCAGAAGCGGGTACAGTTCTCCCTGGCCCCAGTGAAACCACGTCACGAAAATGAAAAAGACGAAGGCAGCGACGGGGAAGACGAACCAGACCAGCCCGTAGGCGACGCCGAAGACGAGATAGATACCGGCGACGACGGCCAGCCAGCGAGCCGTCAGTCTCTCACCGCGCTGGCGGGCGATCACGAGGTGATCGACCGCGCCGTGAGGCAGTCCGAGCAAGAGCACGCTGACCGCCAGCGGCGCGTACTGGTAGGCCAGCGGAATCTCGCCGAGGCCAACGGCAACGAGAGCAACAGCCGTCAGCGCGAGCCAGCCGGGTCTGATCGAGTACGTCTCGGCGACCTGTCGGGCCCGCGCGCTCGGGACGGCGATGGGCGCCGCTCCATCCCTGTGGTCTGTCGTGGTCATCGGTTATCGTTCGGGATCCGGTGCTGGTCTGCGGTTCGTGAGCGCGAGTCGCCACTCGGTCAGTTCGCCCCGTTCGACGCGGTCGAGCAGCCACATGTACATCAGCAGCGTCTGGACGGCAAAGGCGCTCGTCAACAGGAAAAAAGCCCCCTCCTCGATGGGAAGACCCAGCACGGTGATGCCCGTGGTGTGCGGATCCGACAGCACCCAGATACCCCGCTCGATAGCGAGGCGGTCGATTGTGCACAGATACAGCGTCGGCCCCGCAATCCCGAGTGCGAGGGTCTTCCTGACTCGCCAGAGATACGGCCAGCCAAATCCCCAGTGAATCGAGAGGATCGGTCCCGCCCAGAGGAGGAGTGCCCCGAGATAGTAAAGCGACTCCACCCCGAGCATGAGAGAGCCGACTCCGGCCACGAGGATCCCAGCGAGTACGCCGATCCCACGCTTCCAGAGAGGGATACGGATCAGTGAGACATCCGCCACCGCCGGGGACTGAAACAGCCACAGGCAGACGACGATTGGCTGGAAGATAAAGAAGAGATACTCCCCGATCGGTGCCTGCCAGACGTAGCCGCTGGTCGCGCCCTCGCCGTACCACCAGACGCCCTCGGCGATCAGCAGGTTATCCCACGGGATCGTGTAGACGAGCGCGAGAACGAGCAGGATAGCGAGACCACTCAGCGGTTCCGGTCCCGACCACGCGGCCCCGCGGGCGTAGGCGAGAAGTCCGAGCAGGAGCATCGGCGGGACGACGAACAGGAGATGGAATTCGATGTAGCTCAGTGGCGCCATCTCAGCGCTCACCCCCGGCGGCGCGTTCTGACGGGCCGGCCGGGATCGCTTCCGACGAACGCAGGCAGAGCCGATTCCCGACACGATATTCCATACAGACTCTTCGGACGGGAGTACAAAAACCTGCCAGCATACGTATCGGGTGAGTCGCCTCTCATCCCGTCTCGAAGAACTCTTCGAGGAGTTTTCGCTGTGCCGTGCGGAGGTGCTGGTGGTAGGTCTGTCGAGAGATATCCATCGAACTGGCGAGTTCCTCGCCCGGGACGGGCCGGGGAAACTCGAAGTAATCGCTGAGATAGGCGGTCTCTAAGGCGGTGTACTGGCGGTCTGTGAGCCGATCCGCGACGGCTGCGACGAACTCCGCCGTGGGTCGCGGATCGCGTTCGCGCTCGTGTTGGCGGACCAGATCGACGCCGTCGTAGGCAGACTCCAGTTCCGACAGCACCGAGCGAACGTCTCCCTCGACCGGCAGATCGATCTGGAGCTGTGCACTCTTCGAGTCGCCCGACACCGAGAGATTCCGTAACGTCGCGCCGTACTCCGCGAGTTCTCTGAAGATATCTGCCCCCCGTACCTCGACGGAGGCGGCGGTCGTTCCGTTCTGTTGTGCGATCACGAATCCGTCGTCGATGGTCTCGCACTCTTCGAGCACGCGCTCGAACGCCGGTTCGGAGCCCGACATCGTGATGAACATGCGGAGTGCGCTGTCGTCTCCGAGCGTCGAGCCGTTGTAACTGACCGACCCGTTCGAGACCTGCGCCAGTTCGATCAGCGGAAACGATTCGTCGGTGATCTCGAATCCCAGTTCGGTCACGCGGTCGGCAGTGAGCACCCGCTTCGTTTCGACAGCGTTGATCCCGCTCGCGATCATCTGTCCGAGCGCCTCGAAGATCTTGCACTCCCGGCGGTCGAGGACGTCAGATCGCTCGGCGTACACCGCTAACACGCCGTAGGTCGTGCGCCGGTAGGTCAGCGGCACCACGGCCACCGAACTGGCGCCGTACTTCGAGGGCGCGATATCGGCCGGGAGGTCGCCGTCCCCGGAGACGACCGTGACCGTTCCCTGCTCGATCGCCTCATCGAAGATCGGCTCTGTCCACTCCCCTGCGGTCCCCGTCTCGACCGCGCCGTTGGTCTCCGTCTGATTGACCGAGACGGTCGTTCTCGTCCCGGCGACCGTCGACTCGCCGATCCAGGCGTGGCTGTAGCCGTTTGTTCTGGCGATTTCCGCACACACCTCGCGTTCGATCTCCGCCCGGGTCCCGGAGTTGACCAGAATCTGGCTGGTCTCGTTGACAAGCCCGCTGATCCGTCCCAGCACCCGCTCCAGGGCCTGCCGCTCCTCCCGGAGCGAGTCGGCCCGCTGTTTGGCCATCGCCTCGGCCTCTTTCCTGTCGGTCACGTCGTTCTGGAAGCCGACGAAATGGGTTAGGTTGCCGTCCTCGTCGAACAGCGGCGCGATGGTGACGTGATTCCAAAAGGGGGTCCCGTCCCCGCGGTAGTTGACGACCTCGACATCGACGGGTTCGCGGTTTTCGATCGCTTCGCGCATCTTGGCGACCGGTTTTTCCTCGGTGTCCGGTCCCTGGAGAAACCGGCAGTTCCGCCCGAGCGCCAACTCGGCGTCGTAGCCGGTCAACTCCTCGTAGGCCTCGTTGATGTAGACCATCGGATTGTCCGGCAGTGAGGGATCGGAGATCGTGATTCCGATCGGTGCCTCGTCGACCGCTCTGATGATCGTCTCGGTTGTCGGCGTCGGGAAATCGTCGCTTCCCGAACCGGCCCCGTCCGCAATCGTGAGCTCCGTGACGGTCTCGGCAAGCCGTGTCGCAGTCGCGGGTTCGTCTTTCGGGATATACGAGGAGACGCCGGCGTCGATTGCCGCGCTTGCCACGCGTTCGTCACCGTGGGCGGTGTACAACACGACCGGGAGCGTTTCGTAGCTCTCTCTGATTTCGGCGAGCAGATCGAGACCGGTCCCGTCCGGAAGCCTGTACTCCGTGACGACGGTGTCGACTCTACTGCGCTTGAGGCTCCGCAATGCATCTGCTCTCGACCCGACGACGGTCACCCGGCAGTCACGGTCTCTGAGTGCCGAGGTCGCCTCGTCGGCGGACCCGTCGTCGACGAGCAAGACTCGTGCTCGTGTCACACGCATACCCACGGCAGCGGATCTCAATAATCCTCCGGACCATCTGAACGCACCACGTCAGACGGG
>JBLGCM010000162.1:0-4840 GCA_047617345.1 Natronomonas sp.
GCCGGCCCCGTACTCGACGGTGCCGAGCGGTCGCCGGCCGACCGTCTCGAAGGCGTCCCGGCGGGACGTGTGGTTCTTGCGTGCGCGCGTGCCGCGGTGCAGGGCACAGCGGTCGTCGGACTGGCTCGCGTGCATACAGATCAGTACCTCCGCGCAGTCGCTTTTCGCTGCGTCGACCGCACAGACCGCGTTCATCACGTTATCGGAGGAGGGCCGATCGGCCGAGCGCTGACTTCCGGTGAACACGATGGGGACCGGCGTGTCGAGCATGAAGGCCACGGCGCTGGCGGAGAACTGCATCGTGTCCGTCCCGTGCATCACGACGACGCCGTCCGCGCCGGCCTCGATCTCCTCGTGGATCGCGTGGGCGAGATCCTGCCACACGTCCGGGGTCATGTTCTCCGAGAGGATGTTGGCGACGACGCGGCCGCGGTAGTTCGCCCGACCGGCCAGGTCCGGGACCGCCCGCAACACGTCCTCGGCGTCGAACTGGGCGGTCACCGCGCCGGTCCGGTAATCGACCGTCGAGGCGATGGTTCCGCCGGTCGAGATGAGCGAAACCGTCGGTAGCTCCTCGTCGAACTCGATTGTCGACTGGCCGTCCTCGTCCTGTGCGCTCTCGACATCGTAGACATCGGATTCGAGGACCGCAACAGCGGCCTCGGCGCGGTCGATACCGACGTTGTACCCGCTCTCTAATTTCACGACCAGTTGCTCGGGCGTCGAGGACGGCAGCAAGACACCCTCGAACTCCTGGCCGCCGCGTTCGACGTGAACCCTATCGCCTTCGTTCATACCTCGGCGTATCCGCCGGCCGGACTTGAAACCATCCGTTCGGCGCTCGCGGCCTACCGAATCTCTGTCACCGGGACCGCACTCGGCCGGTCGATGGTGATCCACTCGGAGGCCGTCGCCTCCCCCTCGGGCGTGAAAATCGTCAGCTCTGTCGGTTCTTCCATGTCGTCGAACAGACACTCCAGTTCGAACTCCGGTTCGTCAGTCAACTCCTCGTCGGCGTCTGATCGTTCCTGTATTGACATCTGTGTATCAGGTTCGCGCATCGTCTTTCTCGTCGTCTTCGACCGTGCGATCCGTGCGGGCGTACTCGGTGTGCGGCGCGAGCCAACTTCGGTCAGTGTTTCGTGCCATATCTACTCGAAGCGGGCAAAGGTACTAAACACTTTTGGATATACCACCATTAATTCCTAATATTGTACCGTTACTATCCAATATAAAATATTGAAAACGAATAAACAGACAGAATATTCGATAATAATACCACATAGCAAGAGAAGAAAGGAAAATTTGAACGGACAAGTTGACGATCATAGATTGGAACGGAATTCAGCGGTCGAAATCCCAGTCAGCCGGGGAGAATCACGGTCGGTAGAACAACCCAGAACACAACCGTTCCGAGCAGGACAGCGAGAATCCCGTAGGTGGATTTCGGTTTCCGGTCGTAGATGCGGTAAGCGCAGTACAGCGCTGGAAGCGCGGTGATGATAGGCGTCATAAAGAAACCGAAGGCAGCGATCAGCCCGCCGCCGTACTCCCACATCTCAAGCGAGATCCTGGCGCCGGAGTCGACTGCAGCACCGCAGCTGTAACACTTATCACTCCCGGGGACTGTCTGCTCGCCACACTCCGGACAGATTGGTCCGTCGGCGGACTCGCCGTTGGCTTCTTCGGCAGCCATAGCGTGCGGTTGGGGTCGAACCCGCATAAGCGACTCCGTTCGAGCTCAGAGAAACTCTCGAACGTCGGAGTACCACATGTCGTGTTCGTCGGTTTCGTCGATCGCCCGGGCGATCCGGACGGCGATCGCGTGCCAGCAGAGTTGTTCGGGATCCTCCGCGCTGAGGTTGTACTCCGCGTCTTTGCAGTCACAGCCGTCGTCCTCGACGATATACTCGTCAGCACGGCCGACGACAACGGTGAAATCGCGGTACTCCTTGACGCGGTTCTCGGAGACGGCCTCGATGGCGTGCTCGCCGCGGTCGCCGTGGAGTCGCATAATCCGGTCGACAGCCTCGGGGGTGAGCGTCCCCGCTTCGGCCAGTTGTCGTTGCCAGTCGTCGACCGCGGTCACGGAGGGAGATACGGGCGGCCCCGTCAAAATGGCGTCGGTCACGAGGGCCGGCACAGACAACGCTGAAAGCGAACGGTTTTGGTCGGTCAAACGGCGATTTGAACCACCGATGAGTCAAGGCCGATCCAGCGCGAACATGCGGTGTCTTCGGCCCTCCAGAGACACGCGCCAGCAGTTGTACTAGACTACCCGCGCTCGGCGACAGGAGATTCGGACAGAATCCACCCGACGAGTGACTGATCATCGATATGTGCCGGAACGGTGGGGACGAGCAGAGGATAGCAAAGCGAAACACTGAACCCTTATGTGCGCCCGATGCAAACCCCCAACAGAGACTCGAATGAGTGATTGGATCGCAATCGGGGCGCTCGCAGTCGTCGCAGTGGTGATTCCGCTGTCGATGATGGTCGTGTCGTGGCTGATCCGACCGAGCGTGCCCGAACAGGGGAAACGCGCCACCTACGAGAGCGGCGAGGTGCCGACAGGGAGTAGCCGCCGTGTCAAGTTCAACATCCAGTACTACATGGTCGCGCTACTGTTTGTCATCTTCGACATCGAGACAGCGTTCATCGTCCCGTGGACGGTCGTCTTCGACGACGCGGTCGGAGAGGTCGGATTCGTGCAGGCCTTCGCGCCGATGGCGGTGTTCATCGGGCTGCTCGTCGTCGGCCTCGCGTGGGCGTGGCGCAACGGCGCAGTCGAATGGGTTCGCAGTACGCGAGCTGAGCGCCAGCGGGTAGAGTAACCATGAGCAAAGAACAGGAACTTCACGACACGCTGGAACAGGCACAGACGAACGGAGAGTCGACCCAAGCCGACCGGATGGGATCGGGCACCGACGAGCGGTTCAACTCGAAGCTTCGGCAGGCGTTCGGGAGCACGCCCTTCATTCTCACCAAGTTCGACAAGTTCATGAACTGGGTGCGGGGCAACTCGATGTTCATGCTTCTGTTCGGGATCGCCTGCTGCTCCATCGAGATGATGCACACCTACGCGACGAAACACGACCTCGACCGGTTCGGGGCCGGCGTCCCGCGGGCCTCGCCGCGACAGGCCGACGTGGTCATCGTCCCCGGAACCATCGTCTCGAAGTTCGGCCCGCGAATGAAACGCGTCTACGACCAGATGCCCGAGCCCAAGTTCGTCGTCTCGATGGGCTCGTGTACGATCTCGGGGGGGCCGTTCCAGGAGGGGTACAACGTCGTCAAAGGCGTCGAGGAGATCATCCCGGTCGACATTCACGTCCCGGGCTGTCCGCCCCGGCCCGAAGCGCTCGTCTACGGCGTGCTCAAACTGCAAGAGCAGATCCGCCACGGCGAGAGCGCGCCGGTGACGGTCAAGCCGTACGAACTCGAACAGTTCGGCGATCTCGACCGCGACGAACTCGTCCAGGAACTCGCGGGCGAGATCGACGAAGACGACCTCGTGATGCGGTACAACTGGGTTGATTCGCCATGAGCCTGCAGGAACCTGCCGCCGACCTCGATGTCGGCGAGACGCCAGAGGGCGAACTCGACTACGACGAACTCGCCGATCTGATCGGCGATCACCTCCTCGAGCGCGAACAGCACGTCCACGCCGAGGGCTTCGTCATCCGCCCCGACGAAGTCGAGACGGTGCTGGCGACGCTGAAGCGAGCGGCTGGCTTCGATCACTGCTCCTGTGTCACGGCTCAGCAGTACCAGGACCGCTACGAGTCGATCTATCACCTCAAAAAGTACAAGGACCCGACACAGGAACTCTCGGTCGTCGTGCCGACACCGACGGACGCGCCGCTGAGCCAGAGCGGTGCCGGCGTGTACGACACCGCCGAGTGGCACGAGCGAGAGGCATACGACCTCGTGGGAATCGAGTACGACGACCACCCGGATCTGCGCCGGATTCTCCTGCCGGAGACCTGGCAGGGCCACCCGCTCGGGCTGGATTACAACCAGAACAAACCGCAGGTCGTCCCGCTGCGAGAGCACGCCAATCCGGTCGAGGAGAAAACCAAAGTTCCGGGCGAGTCCGATACGATGTTCGTCAACATCGGGCCGCACCACCCGGCGACTCACGGTGTGCTCCACCTGAAAACCGTGCTGGACGGCGAGCAGGTCGTCGACGTCGATCCCGATATCGGCTACCTGCATCGCTGCGAGGAGCAGATGTGCCAGCAGTCGACCTACCGCCACCAGATCATGCCCTACCCCGACCGCTGGGACTACATCTCTGCGGGCATCCTCAACGAGTGGGCGTACGCGCGCACGGCCGAGACGATGGCCGACATCGAGGTGCCGGAGTACGCACAGATCCTGCGGACGATGTCCGCGGAGATGTGCCGCATCGCCGCCCACCTCCTCGCAATCGGAACCTTCGCGCTCGACATCTACGGTGACTTCACGGCGATTTTCATGTACGCCATCACCGACCGCGAGAAAGTCCAGAACCTCTTGGAGGATCTGACCGGCCAGCGGCTGATGTTCAACTACCTCCGACTCGGCGGGACGGCGTGGGACCTGCCCGAACCGCGCGAACAGTACTTCGAGAAAGTCAGAGAGTTCTGTGAGTACATCCCCGAACGGCTGGAGGAGTACCACAACCTACTCTCGTCGAACGAACTGTTCCAGATGCGCGTGATGGACACGGGCATTCTCCCGCCGGAAGAAGCCAAAAGCTACGGCTGTACGGGGCCGGTCGCGCGCGGCTCCGGTATCGACTGCGACCTGCGCCGCGACGACCCCTACGGCTACTACCCGGAGGTCGATTTCGACG
>JBLGCM010000163.1:0-4835 GCA_047617345.1 Natronomonas sp.
CGATGGCGCGCTCACAGTACTCCTCGAAGGACTGTTCGGGGTCGATCAGCCGATTCGTGTGCTGGACCGCGAGCGCAGGGAGATCGAGCAGTTCCTCGGCAAGGGCCCGCGCAGCAGCGAGGCTGTCGTCGGCTTTCTCGACTGCCAGCCCCAGTTCGACCGCTCGCTCGGGCGTGATGTCTCGGCCCGTGAGGAGATACTCGCGTGCTTTCGCCTCGCCGATGAGTCGGGGCAGGAGCCACGCGCCGCCGTCACCGGGGACGAGACCGACGCCGACGAATCCCTCCCGGAGAACCGCGTCGGCCCCGACGACCCGGAGGTCACAGGCCAGCGCGAAATCACAGCCAGCCCCGATGGCCGGGCCGCCCACGGCGGCGATAGTCGGCTTGGCGGAACCACGAAGCCCGCTGACGACGTCCTGAACGTCGGAGAGAAACTCGCCGTAGGCGTCGGGCCCTTTCTCCGACCAGTCCGGCATCGTGGAGACGTCTGCGCCCGCACAGAAGCTTCCCTCACTCCCCGTGAGAATCGCGACGTATACTCCGTCGTCGTCCTGGAAACGGTCGATAGCGTCGTTCAGTTCCGTGATCGTTCGTTCGGTGAACGCGTTCCGTACCTCGGGCCGGTCGATCGTTACCGTCGCAACGCCCTCGGTTGTGTCATAGCGGATGTCCTCGTAGTCCATCGTCATACCGACACCAGAGGCCGCGTCACTGAATAGTTTGCCCCGCGTGGCCATACCGCTCCCCGGACAGCCGATCGGATCGCCTCGCCGGCCGCCGCCACGCTCGCGGTATTTGTCGTACGTTCCGGCGACGTAGACGCCGCCCCCGCGCTTTTCCGTCCCTGAATCTCTCGAGATCGCCGTCGACGGGCGGGATACAGCCCATGTCGTGGGCGACTGGTTCGAGGATGACGCCCGCGATCTCGTCCGGATGGTCCGCGAAGGCCTGCTCGACCGCGTCGAGGTCGTTGATGAGCCATCGAGGCTTCTGTCGACCGGGATAACACCTGGTGCTCGATGGTTCCATCCCGATCCAAAGGGATAATTTGTGGCGCTCGGTAAGTGACGCCATGACGTCCGAGATTCGAGGTGGCGACGACCTGCACCGTCTGCTTCAGAACACCTACTTCGATTCGATCGACGGAGGGGACGCCGAGACGGCGGTGACCGCGCTGCACGACGACGTCGAGTGGGTCCACCGACAGGTGTGGAACCACGACGGCCACACGGGCGAGAACCTCGACGTATACTGCGGGCGCGAGGCGGTGTTCGATTTCCTCGATCCCCGGATTAGTGAGATGCAACGGGAGGGAATCGAGCACCAGGTCCGGGAGGCGGTCTGTGAGGGCGACCGTGGCGCGTTCAGGGCCGCGGTTGTCGGACCCGACGGGACCGAACAGCCGTTTCTCGGCTGGGTCGAACTCGCGGAGGGGCTGATCTCACACTACCGCGTCACGCCCGAGTAAAGAGGATACCGCCGGCCGTAGACGAGTACCGGGGCATACAGACCGCGGGATCTCGTCCTCACTCCTCGTCCCAGTCGTAAAAGCCCCGCCCGGTCTTGACGCCGTAGTCGCCGGCCCGTACCATCTGTTTGACGATCTGAGGCGGGCGGTATACGTCGCTGCCCAGCTCCTCGGCGAGGTACTCGCCGACCTCGACGCGGACGTCCCACCCGTTGTAGTCACCGAGCTTGAGCGGCCCCATTGGGTGGTTGTATCCGAGTTCCATCGCCGTGTCGATGTCCTCGGCGGAGGCGACTCCCTGCTGGACCATCCGGGCGGCTTCCATCCCGAGGACGAGCCCCAGCCGCGAGGTGGCGAATCCCGGGAAGTCGTTGACGACGATCGCCTCGCGGCCGAGGTCGGCGCCGAGCGTCTCCGCTCGTTCGAGGGTCTCGTCGCTCGTGTGGTGGCCAGTGATCAACTCGAGCAGCTCCATTTTCACCGGCGGATTGAAAAAGTGAGTCCCGATGACCCGTTCCGGCGTCTCAGTCACCGCCGCGACCTCGGTGATCGAGATCGAAGACGTGTTCGACCCGAGCACGACGTCCGGGTCGGTCTGTGCGTCGAGGTCCTCGAAGATCGACTGCTTGAGATCCTGATCTTCAGGGGCCGCCTCGACGATGAACGTCGCGACGTCGGTGACGTCTTCTAGATCCGTCGTTCCGGTCACGCGCTCGAAGACGGCGTCGGCGTCCTCGATAATATCCCTGTCCTCCGCTTCTCCGAGGTTCTCCTCGATCCGGTCGAGACCGTCCGCGACGATGTCGTCCTCGATATCGCGCAGTACGACCTCGAACTCGTTTTGTGCGGCTAGCTGTGCGATACCACTTCCCATCGTGCCGGCGCCGATGACGCCGATAACATTTTCGGCCATACTTACTGGCACCCGATCCGACGTAAAAACGTTTGCCCTCCGGGATCAGCGTTCTCGGACCCGGTTCGCGTTCGAGACCTCCCACTCCTCGAGTTCCTCGCGGACGATCTTACCGGTCGCCGATCGCGGCAGATCGTCGGGACGCGTGATGTCGACGTACTGCGGGAGCTTGTAGTTTGCCAGCTCCGCTTCGAGCATCTCCATGAGTTCCTCGACACTGATCTCCTCGGGGGAGTGCGTGCTGACGACGACGCGGGGAACCTCCCCCCACTTCTCGTCGGGCACCCGAACCACGATCGCGTCCTCGACGTCTTCGTGCTCGAGGAGTATCCGCTCGATCTCCGCGGGGTAGATGTTCTCGCCGCCGCTTTTGATGAGGTACTTTCGACGGTTGACGAAGCTGTAGGTGCCGTCGTCGTTGCGGACGAAGATATCGCCGGTACGAAACCAACCGTCCCGGAAGTCCTGCCTGTTTGCCTCGGGGTTCTGGACGTACCCGCTACAGAGGACTGGCCCGTGTGTCGCGAGTTCGCCGCGCTCCTCGACCTCGTTCCAGTTCTCGTCGACGAGTTTGAGATCCACGAACGAGGATTCGACTTTCCGGAGGGCCTCCTCGTCCGGGAGGACGCCGACGGGGATATCGTTTCCGGCACTCAACACGTTGCCGTTCTCGGTCGCACCGTAGGAGTTCTTAAAGGGCATGTCGAAAGTTTCCGTGACTTGCTGTACCGTCTTCGGGTCGACGAGGTCGACGAGCGCGCCGATGTTTCGGATGTCGCGGAACTCGTCGACGTCGAGGTCGTTTTCCTCGATGTACCTGAGGAACGTCTTGACGACTCCCGGGAGGAGGACGAGCCAGCCGATGCCGCCGCCGTCTTCTTGCAAGATGTCAACGACCCGCTCGGCCTCGAAGGAGTCGACCGGGTAGAAGGTGCCGCCCATGCTGAAAATCGCGGGGAGCCAGTCGGCGGAGACGATGTGGAAAAGCGGCGGCCACGCGATCTGGCAGTCCCCTCGCTGGAGGTCGAAGTCGATGATGTAGTTCTGCCCGCGTGCGATCCACGCGCGATGGCTGATGACCACCCCTTTCGGAAGGCCGGTCGTTCCGGAGGTGTAGAGCACGGCAAGCCCCTGTTCGGCGTCGACATCGTGTTCGGGAAGCGGCTCCTCGCTCGAACCCTCCTCAATCAGGGTGTCGTAGGCGACGTCGCCGTCGGTCCCGTCGAGCGTGACGAGCGTCGGATCGGAGTCGGCGTCGGCTTCGATCCAGCCGGCCTTCTCTCGGTACTTTTCGGATGCCACGAGGATGTCCGGTTCGACGAGGTCGACGCAGTGGATCAGTTCCTCACGTTCGAGCCGCCAGTTCAGCGCCGGGACAAGAAAGCCACACTTCCCGCCGGCGAAAAACGCCTCGATGTACTCGCCGCGGTTCTCCGCGAGGACAGCGACGGTCGCCTCGTCGGGTTCGTGGCCGCGCTCGAGAAGCGAGTTCGCGAACGCGTTGACCCGTTCATTCAACTCGCGATACGTCACCTCGTGCTCCGGCTCACGCACCGCGACCCTGTCGGCGTACATCCGGGCCGATTTTCGAAGGAGATCCCCCGCTGTAAGCTGTCGTGTCGCCTGTATAAATCCGGATTGGTCTTCGATTCCCAGATCGAAATTTGACGTCATCGTGTAGAATGTGCCACCTGCTGGTGTTAAAAAACTGACCCATAGATCGCGAGCGTTACATCTATATCAGCGACAGCTAACAGATAAACATGGATTTCCAGCTATCTGATGAGCAGCGGATGATCCAGGACGCCGTGAAAAACATCGCGAACGAGTACGACAAGGACTACTGGCAAGACGTTCACGAGAATCGCCGTCCGCCGACGGAGTTGTTCGACGACCTCGCGGAGGGTGGCTGGTTCGGCGCATCACTTCCCGAGGAGTACGGCGGACAGGGACTCGGTCTTCTTGACACGGCGCTCATCCTGGAGGCACTGTGTGAGGCCCACGCCTGGGAGGCGACGTTTCGTTTCACGATGAGTACGGTGTTCGGCGGGATCACAATCACCGAAAACGGCACCGAGGAACAGAAAGAACGGTATCTGCCCGAAATCGCCGATGGCGAGGTCGTCTGGGCGCTCGGTATGACCGAACCCGACGCAGGGCTGAACTCCTCGCAGATTTCGACGACGGCCGAGAAAGACGGCAACGGATATGTCATCAACGGCCGCAAGCAGTGGATCTCCGGGATGGATTTCGCCGATCACCTTCTTTTGATTGCCCGTACCGCCCCGCTGTCCGAGGTCGACAAGAAGTTCGACGGGATGACGATGTTCATCGTCGATCCGGAAGCCGAGGGGATCGAATACAGCGAGATTCCACTCGATATCTACTACCCCGAACCGACCTACGATCTGTTCATCGACGACCTGCGCGTCGATGAAGACCAGGTCCTCGG
>JBLGCM010000164.1:0-4833 GCA_047617345.1 Natronomonas sp.
ACACTACCGATGAAACCACAGTGTACCTCCAGGATACCGATGGGAATGTTCTCGCGTCGACTTCCTCCCAGGGGTCTGGTAACTCGGTGATATTGAATCACTCGGTCTCTGCGGGCCAGGGATATTACGTTACCGCCGATGCCGGAGGTGGAACCTACACGCGCGGCAAATATTCGGGTCCTCCCGATTCGGATCCTGACTACCCATTTACCTCGACAGAGGTAGACATCACCGGCGGTGTAGACTATGAGTACGGGGACTACTATGTTGGACCTGGGCGCACCGCGTACAATATCTCGGCGGTGTCGACGACTACCAATTCGGGGACAGCCACTATCGAATTTGAGAATCCGACACCCGTCGGACAGTGGACCACAGCGGCGTATCGGGCCGAGCCGGACGGCGAAACGGTTGATGTGTTCGTCGAAATGAATGGCGGGAACGGGTGGTCGACGTGGGATCCCGACGGCGACGGCGCTCCCGAACCGATCGCTCCCGGTACCGAACTCTCCGCGATTCCGCCTGACAATCGCGTTCGGTTCCGCGTCAAGTTGTCCCGTTCCGAGATCAGTAACGAGCCTCGGTTGACACGCCTGAGCAGACAGTGGCGTCCAACATCATGATCGACCGCTGGCCACTAACGTAGTCGGGGCCGGACAACGCACTGAGTCGTTGTGATGCCACTCGAATTAGACCGATACCGCACAGAAACTCGCCGCAGTGTCTGGCGGCACCCGTTTCGTATCCAGGGCATTCGCCGGTTGGCGTTTGAACGAAAGTCGCTTTTCGGTAGACTGGCGGAACTCGGAACATCAGTTCCTCTGGCCGGGCAGAGCCGAATATTCGTCTCGGCTGCCGAGTGAATGACTAACTGATCTCAAAGCTGAGTGAACGACCGGACTGTGTTCTGCTCGACCGATTCGCTCCGCCTGCTGTTCGAGCAGATCGTCGTGTAAGGCTCGCGCCTTGATCTTGCACGATACTCGGAAAACTATCCGGATCTGTCTCACTCTCAGCGGTCGGTTCGCTCGCACACCGATCAGCTTTCGCGGCGAAACGGGCGGCACTCTTCTGACGACACTGTCGGAAAGAACTGGACGAGACGTTATTCCTGCAACCGCTGGGTCCGCTCGACGAGCGGGTGGTGAGCGTAATCGACCGCGTTGATGTCCGTAACGGATTCCAGATTCTCCTTGCGAGCGGTTTCGGCCATCCCGAGTTCAACCGGTTGGCTGATCTGGATGATGTAGGCGTCCATCTCTTCGATCCCGAGTTGGCTGGCGGCTTTCACGCGATGGTGGCCGTCGGCGAGCAACAGATCACTCGGCGTGTCGATGACGACGAGCGGTTCGGCCAGTCCCCGTTCGAGTTCGTACCGCCGACCCTGGAGTTCGTCGGCGTAGACTTTCCCCTGCGTCGGCGTCAGTTTCGCGAGTTCGATCTCGCGGCGGCTCTCGGTGGCCTCGACGTCGTGGATATTCTGCAGTGTCTTGACGAGCTTGTCGACCTTGCCGGGCGTAGCCCGTTCGATCTGACTGCGGATCACATCGGAGTTAGAGATGATGCCGACAAGATTACCGGCGTCGTCGACGACCGGAAGCCGGCGGATGCCCGAGCGGAGGATCACACGGGCAGCGTCGGTGAGTTTCATCTCGGGGTGGGCGACGAGCAGATCCGTCGACATGATCTTGAACATCGGCTCGTCTTCGTCTTCGAGCAGCAGATCCCGGGCGCTGACAAACCCCTCGACGTGTCGACCGTCACAGACCGGATAGCCGCTGTGGTTCTCGCTCTTTACGATGCGCTCGGCGACCTCTCGAACCGTGTCCTCAGGGGCGACCGTCGCAACATCCCGCGTCATATAATCCTGGACGGTCGGTTTCTCTTTGTCTGCCATTATCCACTCTGAGGAACGGGGGCCCGAAAAGCCTCTCGTCTGTCAGCTACGAGTCGTCGGGTTGCTCGGCGGACTCCCCGCCCATCGAGAGGTTCCGTACCTCCGCCGGGGAGTCTTCGCCGAGATACTCCTCGTCGATTTCGGTCTCGGTCGTGTACGGACTGTCGGGAGTCGCACTGATCTCCGATCCGACCACGTCCAAAAACCGCGAGGACACCATCTCCTCGACGATGCTGTGGAGCGATTCCTCGCGGTCGTCGGTCGATCCGAGCACGCCGAGTTCGATCTGTGCGCCGGCCATATCGACGTGGCCGCCGGCGCTTCCGATCTGCCCGAAGGCGTCTCGCAACGCTTCGCCGAGATCGATCTCCGCGCCGCGGGCGCGCGCCGAGATGAAGATCCGGCCGTCTTTGATCCCGTAGACCAGCACCGTCGTAATCCCCTCCATGTTCAACAGGCGGTCGGCGGCCTGGGCTAAGGCGTCGCGCTCGGCCAGGTCGCCGACGCAGGAAAGCAGTACCGATCCCTCGACCCGACGGTTGCTGATCGCGTCGGCAATCGTCTCGAAGGTTCGGGAACTGATACTCGGCGACTCGATCCGTTCGAGTGTCGCGAAATCGACCGCCGAAACCAGCCGCGCACCCGCTCTGAAGTCTTCCTCTGCGACTTCCCGCGAGAAGCCGTCAGTATCGACATGGATTCCAAAGAGCAGCGCAGTGGCCAGATCCTCGTCGATACTGACGTTGAACCGGTCGAGGTAATCCACGAGCAGCGTGCTGGTCGCACCGACGCCGCTTCTGAGATCGACAAACCGGGCGTCGACGGGTGACCGCGGCGGGTGATGATCGATCACGATATCGATCGGCAGATCCGGCGGGAGTTGATCGTTGACGCCCGGCCGGGAATGATCGACCAGTGCCACCCCGTCGAACTCCGAGAGGTCGTCTTCGGGGCCGAGATTGCGCAGTTCCATCCCGAGCACGTTGACGAAGGCGCGGTTCTCCTGGTGGGTGATCTCCCCGTAGTAACAGACTTCTGTCGGGCAGTCTGCGGCCTCGGCAACCCGGGCGAGCGCGAGTGCGCTCGCGAGTGCGTCGGGGTCCGGATTGTCGTGGGTCACGACGGCCAGTCGGTCGATATCCCGGAGGATACGCTGTAGCTGTCGCATCCGCTGGCCGCGGTCTCCGATTCGAGCCGCGATGTGTTCGGCCACCGCATCGGTCGGATCGAGATGGCGGTCCGCAAGCGCCGCGAATTCGTCGGTCCCGTCGGTGGACTCTCGCGGCGATTGCTCGTCGCTTTCGTCGGGCCAACCGGTGTAGCTAACGAGATAGGCGTCGGGGAAGACGCGCTGTACGGCGCGCGTCAACCGCGCGTTTCGGTCGCGGCTCTCGTCGAAGATACCGACGAGTTCGGGCGTCTCGAGTCGCGTGAGTTCCGCTCCGTCCAGCCGATCGAACTCCGCGACGGGAATGCCCTGCTCCGTGAGTGAATCAGCGAGCGCGGAGTCGTCGGTGCCGACCTGCAGGCGACCTGGCTGCTCGTGGATCGACTGGGCGACCGTCCCGAGAAGTGCGCCGCCGCCCAGAAGCAGCCTCCGCATCATACGTGACGTTGTGGATGAGAGCGTAAAACATCCGGCGGTTCCGCGTCGGATTATTTGAGTCGTTCCTGCAAAAATGAAGGGTGGGCCGCACTGACGCCGTCCAGTTCCATGATCTCGTCGTTGATGATCTCGCCGAGCGAGTCGCCGTCCGGTGCCCGGATCTCGGCCATCAGCATGTGATCGCCGCTCGACGTATAGAGAGATTCGAGAGAATCGAGGTCTTTCAGCGCCCGGGTAACCTCGACGTACTGTTCGCTCTCGACATCGATGCCGACGATGGCAATCGACTGACCGGAGAGTTTCTTCGGATCCACGTCGGCAGAATAGCCGACGATGACGCCCTCCTCTTCCAGTTTCTGGATGTACTTGCGGACGGTGGGCTTCGAGACCTCCGCCCGCTCCGCGATCTCCGCGTACGATGCCTGCGCATCCTCCTCTAAAACCGATAGAATCCGCTGTTCCGTAGCCTCTGCACTCATATCCTACTCTTTCACACCACCGGAAAAATATCTTCCGAATCCGCAAAGTGAACTTCGCCCGGACAAAGCGGGTCGAAAGAGCGACCGTGTCGCCGCCAGTCCGAGAGGTCCGGAGCCCGCTCAGGTGTGCCGACCGAGCAGTTCGTCGGCGGTCCGCGCCCACTCCGCGTCGTCATCGAAATACCGCTCCGCGAGCGGTTCGGCCGGCATCTCGCCGGTCTTGCGTTTCTCCTCGCCGTAGGAGAGCCGGTCGTCGTCACGGTAGAAGCGACCGGTCAGAACTTCTCCCTCGTACAGTCGACTCTCGGCTTCGTACATCATATCGGCCGCCTCGCGGCGGTCGGTCACGTCGAAGTCGAACTCCCCGTCCTGCTGGATGTCGGTGTAGGGGACGTACTCCTTGGCGTCTTTGTTCCAGGTCGGACACTGCGTGAGGAAATCGATGTGGGCGAAGCCGTCGTGCTGGATCGCCTCGGCGAGAATCTCCTGGGCCTGACGCGGATTCGTCGCCGCCGTTCGGGCGATGTAAGACGATCCGGAGGCCAGCGACAGCGTCAGCGGCCGGACGGGGTCTTTCGCGCTGCCGCTGGGCTGGGTCTTCGACTTGTGGCCTTTCGGGCTCGTCGGCGAGGTCTGTCCTTTCGTCAGCCCGAAAATTTCGTTGTTGAACACGATGTAGGTCATATCGTGATTCTCCCGGGCAGTGTGCATGAAGTGGTTGCCGCCGATGCCGTAGCCGTCACCGTCACCGCCGGCCGCGACCACTTCGAGGCCGGGATTGGTGAGCTTCGCTGCCCGTGCGATGGGCAGCGACCGGCGGTGGATCGAGTGATAGCCGTAGCTCTCGAAGT
>JBLGCM010000165.1:0-4818 GCA_047617345.1 Natronomonas sp.
AAAGCCCGACAGAGGTCGCGAGCGGCGCGATCAACCGGTCGTAATCGAAGCCGACCGGAACGATATGTGTCTGCATACTCGGTACGTGAGGCTGGCTGCGTATATAAAGCCCAGTTCGGTACGCGGTCACGCGCCAGCGATGGAGTCTCTGGTGTCAGACGCCGCGACGACGTCTCGATCACTTCTTCGATCCGCTTTGGAGGCTACACTCGCCACACAAAGCATTTAATTTACCCCGAAAGATTGCGAATATGAAACGAGAGTTGGTCGTCGGTGGATCCCTCCTCGCGGTCGTCCTCGCTACCGTTCTCGGGGCTGTCCTGTTTCCCGGAGCGCTCGCGGACCGCTCGGAGCCACAGCCGGACGGCGAGCTCCGGATGGAAGAGATTTCGCTCTTGGCGGAGGAGGTCGGGGGTGAACGACTCGCCCTCACGACGGACGTTCGGCTAGCGCACACTGACGGTGCCTCGGAGAACGTGACGGTCGAACTTCGCGCGGTCGAGTCAGACTCCGAACTGGTCGAGGCGAGCAGAACAATCGGTGTCGGGGGTATCGAGGGAGACAGTGAGGTGTCGGCGACCGGAACGCTCCGGATCGAACGCGGCGGAGACTATCACATCGAGGCGATCATCTACCGAGACGGCGTTCGGGCGACCACTGGCTCGAAGACCGTTCAGGGGACCGGGGCCCTGACACCGGGCTATCCCGACAGTCCGGTCGAATTCCATCGGTTCGCCCGTCACGATTTCCCGGCCATCGACTACGAAATCACGGACAGTGGCGGCGACAGCGCCACACTCGACGTGGAATCGTACGTGACAAACGGTGGCGAAGCGCCGGCGGAGGGCCTCTCGCTCGTCTTGAAGGCTCGCCAGGTCGAGTCCGGTATCGTCGCTTCAGAGCAGGAAATCGACGTGGATTCGATCAGCGCGAGCCAGACGGCCCGTCCTGGGACCGACCTCACGGTCCCGGCCGGATACAACTACTATCTGGACGCGATTTTGTTCAACGACGGCGTTATCGTCGATACCGCTAGATCCGGAGCGAGCCTCGATCCGACCGAACGCGTCCAGGCGAACGAGACCGAACGGGACGTCGAGTTCGAGGTCGGCGACTTCGATTCCCGGGATCGACCGGACGACGATCAGACACCGGACGGTGACGGCGGCGACGGAATGAGCGAAGCGGATAGCGACGGTGCCGGACCCGGGTTCGGCGTCGCTGTCGGGATACTCGCTGTCGCCATCGGACTCGGACTCCGAGCACGCGGACGGACCGGAGGGAAACAATGACTGACTCAAACGATACGAACCAGGGTGCACAGTCCTACGGCGACTCACAGCGAGAGAAAATGATCCGATATTTCTACTGGGGCGCGTTTGCGCTGCTCGTTCTGTTCGGCGTCTTCGCTACCATTCGCGTGTATCTGAGTATCATGGAGATTATCGACATCTGGGTCGCGGCGGATTTCAAACCGGTTTTCAGGCTACTGGCCAACGCGGCGGTCGCGCTGATCGCAGTCCTCGGACTCTCCGTGCTGGTTCGACGGTTCGACATTCCGTTCGGCGAGTCGAGCGATAACTGAGGTCTCGGGTCAGCGTATTCTCTGGGCGGCTTGTCGACTACTCGTCGACGTAGCTTGGCCGCTCGGCGTACTCGATCGGGTCCGCCTCGCCGAGTGACTGGAACGCTTCTAACCGGAACGCGCAGGCGTCGCAGGTCCCGCAGGCCGGCCGCTCGCTCCGATAGCACGACCACGTGTGTTCGTATGGGACGCCGAGTTCCAGCCCGCGTTCGGCGATTTCGGTCTTCGAGAACTCGGCGAACGGCGCGATCAGTTCGATGTCGGTCTCGGGTTTGGTTCCGACCTCGATCACCTGCTGGAAGGCCTCGAAGAATTCGGGGCGGCAATCGGGGTACCCCGAAAAGTCCTCAGAATGCGCGCCGATGAACACTGCTGAGCAGTCGTTTGCCTCGGCATACGAAACGGCCATCGAGAGCAGGTTTGCGTTGCGGAAGGGGACGTACGAACTCGGGATCTCGTCGCTGTCCAGGTCGGCGTCCTCGACGGCCATCTCCTCGTCAGTCAGGCTCGACGCGCCGATGGCGGCGAGATGGCCGGTCTCGATCTGCAGAACGCCCGCCGCGTCGACTTCCTCGGCGAGCCGTTGGGCACAGTCCCGTTCGCGGTCCTCGGTCTCCTGGCCGTAGGAGGCGTGCAGGAAATACGGTTCGTAGCCGCGGTCTATGGCCTCGTAGACGGCCGTCGCGCTGTCCATCCCGCCCGATACGAGCACTACTGCCTTGTCTGTGTCTGTCATGGTTAGGTTCCGGGTTCGTCGTTCCAGAGATCCACGTGGAGTCTGGGGGTGTAGCGGTATCCGAACTCCTGAGCGAGTTCGGCGACGGTCGTTCGCGTCTCGGCGAGGGCCTCGCGGGTGGTTCCTTCGGGCATCAGCAACACATCGGTATCGCTGATTTCCGTCGTCGACCGCTCGCGGAGACCGTCGAGCAGCGATTCGATCTCGCTCATGTCTTCACGCCCCGTCACGACGAACTTTAGCTGGTGATCGTACTCTTCGACCATCGTTGCGAGTGCGTCGAGGTCGATCCGTCGGTCTTCGTGGCGGTCGGCCCACTCGCCGTCGCCTTTCGGATCGAGATCGGCCGTCGGCGTCGAACTCGCCAGTTTCGGGCTGATACTCGCCAGATCGAGAGGGGCGTCGTGGTGGATCGTGCCGTTGGTCTCGACGGTGGTGTGATATCCACCCGCTGCGAGTTCTTCGAGCAGATCGACGGCCTCGTCGTGAATCATCGGCTCGCCGCCGGTTAGGACGACGTGCTCGGCGTCGAAGGAGTCGACTTCCTCGACAATCTCGTCGATGGTGAGCCAGCCGCCGGTCGGCTCCCAGGAGGTGTGATAGGAGTCACAGAACCAACAGCGGAGGTTGCAACCAGAGGTGCGGACGAAGACAGACGGGACGCCGGCCAGCGTGCCCTCGCCTTGCAGGGAGACGAACAGTTCGTTGATCGGCAGCGCCGGCTCGTCGGGCGGCGAGTCGCTTCCCAACTCGGCGGCGTCACCGGCGACTGGCATCGGTGACACAGAGCTCGCCCGTTTCGCGGACTGTCGCGGAGACGCTGCTTACGTTGTCGGGCAGGCGCTTTTCGAGTTCCACCTCGAGCAGCACCGAGAGCGCCTCCGATGTCGGCGGCTGATCGATCACGACGAGACCCTCCTCGTCGCCCGATCGCTTGAACGCCTCGACCAGCGGATCCCCATCCTCGACGATGAATCGGTGGTCCCACTCGTCGATCACGTCGGTCACGCCGCCTTTATCGACCACCCAGCCTTCCTCGGTGAGTGTGCCGGTCACTTCGACGGTAATCTCGAAGTTGTGGCCGTGCGGGCGCGAGCACGCGCCGTCGTGGTGCATGATGCGGTGGCCGGTGCTGATTCGAATCGGCCTGTCTGCGCCGATTCGGAGGGTCCGCTCGCCGGCCTCGGCCAGCAGATCTCGCGATTCGCTCGATAATCTTCGAGTCATAAGTGAAGCATACTTCGTCCAGCGTTAAACGTTCTTTTTTCCACGTCGACTCAGTCGAGACGACTATCTACGACGACTCGCGCGACCGCCGCCGCGTTTTCGATACCGGTCTCGAATCCCGCCTCGAACTCCTCGTCGAAGAAGCTCTCCCGGGCCGATTGGGTCCCCGTCGGTCGGTCGTGGTTCGAGACGCCGCGGATCGCACAGTAGGAGTCCAGTCGGTCGAACCGGTCCAGTGCAGCGGCCGTTCCGGCGTCTTCCATCTCCGTCACGCGGTAGGGCGCGGCGTCGTACTGTGCGGCGAGCCAGTCGGCCTGTGTCGCCGTCTTCGCGCCGTGCCAGATCTCGTCGCCACAGAGGTTCGTCCCCCGCAGTACGCGGGGCTGGTCGGCCTCCGGTCCGGCGAGATCGACGGTCGATCCGAGTCGTTCGATTTCTCCGACGAGGTCAGCGTCGAGTTCGTAGTACCCCTGCTGTTCGGTATAGGGGTTCATCGCCACCTCGTCGCCGAACCGGCACTTGTCGTCCCAGTCGACGATCCGGTCGCTGATCACGACAGAACCGACAGGAATCGACGGTGGTGCGCCCGCGACACCCACCGAGAGCACGAGCGCTCCGTCGAGGGCGATCCGCTCGCTTCCGAGCAGAGCGGCCGTCGTCGTCGCCGCGGCCGTCTTGCCGACACCGGTCGGGACGAGTCCCAGTCCGCTGTCGGTGTGTCGCAACGGCTGTGTGAGTCCATCGAGGTCGAGTGCACCGGTCAGGTCGTAGGCCGTCTCCCACGGGGCGGTCTCGGCAGGGAGGTCGGCGAGGTCGGCGAAAGCTGGCAGGACAACCACGTCGAGATCGACACTCATCGCCCGACGTACTCTCCGGCCGTACTTGTCTCTCTCGACCGAACCCTTTCGGTCGCTCGCGCCAACGAGTGTATATGCCGACGACCTGTGCGCTCTGTCGGCGGATCGTTCCGGACGAGCAGATCGACGACCCGCAGGTCGTTCAGGAGCATCATCTCCGTCCCGAACGACGGGTGGAGAGTCCGACGGTGATGCTCTGTCGTCCGTGTCACGACCAGATCCACGCCGTGTTCACCAACGAGGAACTCCGCGAGGAGTACGATACCGTCGACGCGCTCCAGTCGGCGGATCGTTTGCAGGCGTATCTCGACTGGATCCGCGGAACCGAGAAACTCGACATCGAGGTTCGAACGAGCAATCGGGTTCGGGACCGTCGCTGACGCCGCTCAACCCCCGTTCCGACGAGATCCCAC
>JBLGCM010000166.1:0-4816 GCA_047617345.1 Natronomonas sp.
GGTTGTGACCGACTCGCTGTTCACGCCGTTTTCACTCCGAGGAACCGAGTTCAGAAACCGGGTCATGCTCTCGCCGATGTGCCAGTACTCCGCGAAGGACGGACTGGCCAACGAGTGGCACCGGATCCACCTCGGTACTCGAGCCGTCGGCGGTGCCGGGATGGTGATGATGGAAGCCACCGCTGTCGAACCCGGCGGTCGAATCACGCCCCACGATCACGGCATCTGGTCCGACGAGCACGCCGAACGGCTCGAACCGATAACGGAATTTATGCACGCACAAGGCGCGACGCCCGGTATCCAGTTGGCGCACGCCGGCCGGAAAGCGTCGACTGATCGCCCGTGGGACGGAGGTAGCCCGATCCAACCCGACGACGGCGGCTGGGAGGCGCTCGCCCCGTCCGCCGCGCCGTATCCCCACGAGTCCGGGACCGTCCCGACTCGGCGGATGGACAAAGCCGACATCGACAACGTGATCGAGCAGTTCGGCGCGGCAGCAGAGCGGGCACTCGCTGCCGGGTTCGAGGTGGCAGAAGTCCACGCCGCACACGGCTATCTGCTCCACGAGTTCCTCTCGCCGGTGACTAACGACCGCGACGACGAGTACGGCGGACGCTTCGAGAACCGCACTCGCCTTGTCCGGGAAGTGACCGAGCGCGTTCGATCAGTCTGGCCGGACGACAAGCCGGTATTCGTCCGGATTTCAGCCAGCGACTGGCTCCCTGACAGGTCGTCGTGGGATATCGAGCAGTCCGTCAGACTGGCCGACTCGCTTGGCGAACTCGGCGCGGACCTGATCGACGTGTCGGGCGGCGGCATCCACCCCGACCAGCAGATCCCGAGCACCGGCCCGGGCTATCAGGTCCCCTACGCCGAGCAGATCCGCGCGGAGACCGAGATGGCTGTGGCAGCCGTTGGCGGCATTACCGAACCGGAACACGCCGATGCGCTCGTCCGGAACGAACGGACTGATCTGGTCGCACTCGGTCGAGAGATGCTGCGGAACCCGTACTGGCCGCTGCAGGCCGCTCACGAACTCGGCGAGGAGACCGAGTGGCCGCCGCAGTATCGCCGCGGTCGGTTCGAGCGGGCCTAGCGCCCATTTCAGGAGGTCTCGGGCGGTGTTGCGCGTCTGGCGTCGAACGGAAAACACCTGTGCATGCGCGTCTGGCGTCGAACGGAAAACACCTGTGCATGCGCGTCTGTACTTTTAACCCAACCCGGGACAAACCAGCGCACATGGTAGTCGATATCGACGACATCGAGACGATCACGGTGATCGGTGCCGGGCAGATGGGTCGCGGGATCGGCGCGGTGGCCGCGCTGGCGGGCTACGAGGTCTATCTGCAGGACATCGACGAAGACCAACTCGACGAGGCCGAGGAGGAGATCGAGTGGTCCTACGGCAAAGCCGTCGACAACGGCGCGGCGACCGAAGCGGAGACCGACGCCGCGTTCGACCGAATCGAGTTCACGACCGATCAGGAAGCCGCCGTCGGCGACTCGGAGTTCGTCACGGAGGCCGCCGTCGAACAGCAAGGCGTCAAGGAGGACATCTTCGAGACACTGGACGAGGTCGCGCCGGAGGAGGCGATTCTCTCGACGAACACCTCCGGGCTGAACATCACCCGACTCGCCGAAGTGACCGACCGGCCGGAACAGGTCATCGGCACGCACTGGTTCAACCCGCCGATGCTGATGGATCTTGTCGAGGTCATCATGACCGAGTACGCCCCGAGCGAGGTCGGCGACACCGCCGAGGCACTGGTCGAATCCTTCGGCAAGACGCCGATTCGCTGCAAGATGGATATTCCCTCGTTCATCGTCAACCGGCTGATGAGACCGTACGGCGAGGGGGTGGCGTGGATGGTCTATCGCGGCGAGCACTCGATGCGGGAAATCGATTCGGCGATGAAGTACAAAGAGGGATTCCCGATGGGGCCGTTCGAGCTGGCAGATTATACGGGCGCGATCCAACTGCGCGTCGAAGGCGAACAGGATCACCTCGAAGATGACCGCCCGATGGCCTACGATACGGGAGTCTGTCCGATTCTTCACCAGCTATACGACAAGGGTCGGTACGGGCAGAAAACCGACGCCGGCTACTACGAGTACGAAGACGACAGCGACCCGGATATCCCGGTCGACGCCGGACAGGGGTTCGACACGCTGTTGGTCTGGGCGCCCATCGTCAACGAGGCCGCGAAGATGGTCCAAAACGGTGTCGCCACGCCGGAAGACATCGACACGGGCGCGAGACTCGGCGGCAACTGGCCGCAGGGCCCCCTCGAAAAGGCCGACGAAGTCGGTGCGGAGACGATTCTCCGGAAACTGACGGAGGTCGCGAGTCGCCACGAGGACACGAACAAACTCGCCGAGACGCTGCCCTGTGATCTCCTGGTCGAGACGGCAAAAACCGGCGAGACCTTCTACTGATCAGTCGCCCGATTCGAGATCGACAGCGAAGCACACTTGGTGTCGGCGGTCCTCGCCATCCGATACGTGCAGTACTTTCCGATTGCAAACGAACCAGGCCGAGAGCAATATTGGCGGGATCGCCTGGCGACTGAGGGGTTCGAGGTCGTCGAAGAGTACGATCCGTCGGTAACGATCATCACCATCGGCGGCGACGGGACAATCCTGTACGCAGCGCGAAACTACGCGGATCCGACGATTCTCCCGGTTCGAGCGGGAACGTCGAAGGGGAACAGAGCGGCCTTCGATGTCGACCGGTTACTCGAAAAGCTGACTAGCCTCGAAGACGGTCGCGGGAAACTCGTCTCCCGGGCCTTTCAGACGCTTACAGCGTTCAAGGAGGGTGAGGAGCTCCGCGGCGGGTTTCGCGCGCTCAACGAGATTAGCCTCCACCACCAGTCGCCCGTGTTGGCAACGACGTTTGCGACCCGAATCGACGACGGGGGAACGGTCCGGGAGTTTCCCGAACTGATCGGTGATGGCGTGCTCGTCGCCACACCGTTCGGCTCGACCGGCTATTTCAGAGCGATTACGAACCAGACTTTCACCGAGGGATTCGGTATCGCGTTCAACAACATCCACACACCCCGGGACATGCCGGAAATGCTCCGCTGCAGCGAGGAGGCCGTCGTCGAACTCGAAGTGCTGACGACGAAGCGCTCCTCGGGCGCCGTCCTGACCCGAGATGACGACGATGACCCGTACCAACTCGCCGCCGGAGAGACGATCACCGTTCGTGCCGGTGATCGAACGGTCGACCTCCTCGATATCGAGTGAGTGTCGGAGCGGCGACTGCGCGTTCGACGGAGATGAAGAAATCGCCGTTGCTGTTGTGGCTTCTGGTCACGAGGCCCCCGCGGTCCGATACTGTGTCAGTACCGTATCGACCGCAATGTTTTCGACTCACCGTTTCGTTGTCCCGGTATGCCAATTCTGACAGCGACCGAGAAAAAATCAAACGCGAGCCGAGTCCGCGGGCGGATTCGCGAGGGGCTTGTTCGAGGCGTCATTCTCACAGTGCCGCTGGCGCTGACACTCATCATCCTCGGCTTCGTGGCGAATTTCATCTTCAGCAGGCTCAACCCCCTAGTCGGGGTGATCGAGTCGTTGTTCGGCCTGCCGAACATCCCGACGTGGGTCGTCGAGATCATGGTCCTCGTCTCGCTCATGGGGCTCATTCTGTTCATCGGACTGGTTTCGCTCGAGTGGAGCAATTTTGCCCGGATCGAAAACGCATTCGACGATCTCATGACGAGCATTCCGGGCGTCGGACCGATCTACTCCAGTTTCAACGAGATGAGTGAGTTGCTCCTCGATAGCCAGAGTCAGAGCTTCAAAGACGTGAAATTCGTCGAATATCCGACGGACGATTCGTACGCGCTGGCATTTGTCACCGCCGACACCCCCGAGTACGTCGAAGACGCCGCCGGCCACGACGACATGGTGACGCTGTTCATGCCGATGGCACCCAACCCAGTGATGGGCGGGTTCGTCATCAGTGTCAGCCGAGAGCGGGTCGTCGACGTCGATATGTCTGTCCAGCAGGGGATCCAAGCCATCGTCACCAGCGGTGTCGGACTCGGAATGAAGTCGAACGTTCCGGAGACTGGCGATCACCTCTCCGATTTCCAGGTCGAACACGACATACAGCCACCGGTCGTCGACTCGGCCGAGCGGATGAGCGAGGGCGTCGATCAGGCAGATCCGGGCCGGGACGGACCGGGTGTGGACGAGAGCGACGATGGTTCGTGACCGGCGGGTTACAACGAGTGGTTCGACGACAGCTGAAATCGTTTACTCGGGAGGGACCGTCCCCTCCCATCGCGGACGGTAAAACGAGTCGACGGCTTCCTGTGTGGCCGTCTGATCGAGTGAATCGTCGTATCGACCCGCCGGTCGACCGCGCTCGTCCGTGTTTCCGTGCAGGTAGTCACACTGTGGACGAGTGAGGATATCTGCCTCTTGAATACAATCGACGGCGGATCGTCGCCGGAAACCGAGTCGAGAAACGGCGGCAGCTGTCCGAACGAATGCGTCGGTTGATTACTCTGGATCGTCCAGATGTTCGAGTGCCCCCGCAACGCTGCGGGTGATCTTGCGCTGGCCTCGGCGGAGATTCTTCGAGACCCCGGGTTTCGAGATGTCGAACTCCTCGGCGAGATCGGACAGCGTCGTCTCCCGCGGTGACTGGAAGTATCCCGACTCGAAGGCAGTCGCAACCGTCTTCCGTTCGGTCGCGGTCAGACTCTGAGAGCCCCGGAGCAGTTCGATCGCGGCGTCGCGTTTCTCGATCAGTTCTTGCATCTCGGCGAGTTCCGTCTCCCGCCGCGAGATGATCGAA
>JBLGCM010000167.1:0-4787 GCA_047617345.1 Natronomonas sp.
CTCACTGTTCGTCTCACGGTTCCGGAGATGGACTGTCCGTCCTGCGCCCAGAAGGTCGACAAGAGCCTCCAGCGCGCCGATGGCATCGTCGAGATGACGCTCCAGCCGACCACCGGGACGGCGACGGTCACCTACGACGCTGCCCGCGCCACCGAGGCCGATATCGTCGATCGGATCGAAGCGGCCGGCTACGAGGTCGTCGGCCGGGACGGGTCCGGGAGCGGGGCGGCGGACGACGGCGTTGACGTGGCTCCGCCGTCGGAGATCTGGACGACTCCCCGGGCGCAGAAGACCTGGATCGGCGCGGTTCTGGTAACCGTCGGCCTGGCCTTCGAGTTTCTCCTGACGGGGCAAAACCTCGAAATCGCGGCGGTCCTCGACGTTTCGCTCGCGATCAGCGACGTGCTCTTTCTCGGCGCTGTCGCAGCCAGCGGGCTCCCGGTCGTCCGAAGCGGCTACTACTCGGCGAAGAACCTGAGTCTGGACATCGATCTGCTGATGGGGACGGCCATCATCGCCGCGACCGGGATCGGCTACTTCGTCGAGGCGGCGACGTTGGCTGTCCTGTTCAGTATTGCCGAGTTACTGGAAGAGTATGCCATGGATCGGGCGCGAGACTCTCTGCGGGAGCTGATGGAACTGTCTCCGAACGAGGCGACAGTCTTGCGGGAGGCCGCAGCGACCGACGGGAGTGAGGCCTCCGAACGAGCGAGCGGGGAGCGACCCGCGGGCCGTGAAGAGATCACCGTCCCCGTTGAAGACGTGGCGGTCGGAGAGACGGCCGTGATCCGACCGGGCGAGAAAATCCCGCTGGACGGCACGGTCACCGACGGTGAGAGCGCGGTCGACCAGTCGCCGATCACCGGCGAGAGCGTCCCCGTCGACAAGGCTGCCGGCGACGAGGTTTACGCCGGGTCGATCAACGAAGAGGGGTATCTCGAAGTCGAGGTCACGTCGACGGCCGGCGATTCGACGCTCTCCCAGATCATCGAGATGGTCCAGGGTGCACAGGCCAACAAGACCAAAACCGAGCAGTTCGTCGACCGCTTTGCCGGCTACTACACGCCCCTCGTCGTCGCGCTTGCGATCCTGACGGCCGCGGTCCCGCCCCTGCTCATCTCCGAGACGATCACCGTCGACGTTGCCGGTTACGCGCTGATTTTGGCCGACGGGTGGCGGAGTTGGTTCATTCGCGGGCTTACGCTGCTCGTGATCGCCTGTCCCTGCGCGTTCGTCATCTCGACGCCGGTGTCGGTCGTCTCGGGCATCACCAGCGCCGCGAAAAACGGCGTCCTGATCAAGGGCGGCGACCACCTCGAAGCGATGGGCGAAGTCGATGCCGTCGCAGTCGACAAGACCGGCACGCTCACGAAAGGCGAACTGGCGGTGACTGATGTCGTCCCGTTCGGCGAACACGACGAGTCGACACTGCTCCGGTACGCCGCGGGGATCGAACAGCGGAGTGAACACCCCATCGCCGACGCGATTCTCGCCCGGAGTGAGGCGGCCGCTGTCGGGGAACTTCCTGCTCCGACCGACTTCGAGAGCCTGACCGGGCGAGGGATCCGCGCCGATCTCGACGTCTCCGACGAAGGCGAGACTTATTACGCGGGCAAGCCGGCGCTGTTCGCTGATCTCGGCTTCGACCTCTCCCGACCCGCGGCGACTGACGGCGGCGTCTCCGCAGCGACGGCGGTCGACTCCGAGGCGTCGGTCGGCGAGATTCTCGCGGCGCTGGAGCGAGAGGGCAAAACTGTGGTGCTGGTCGGCACCGACTCGGAACTGCTGGGTGCAGTCGCCATCGCTGACGAGGTGCGGCCGGCCGCAAAGCACGCGGTCGAACGCCTGCACGAACTCGGCGTCGAACACGTCGTGATGCTCACCGGCGACAACGAGGGCACCGCCCGCGCGATCGCCGAGGCAGTCGGCGTCGACGAGTACCGCGCCGAACTCCTGCCCGAAGGGAAAGTCGAGGCCATCGAGGCCCTCCAGGCCGAATACGGAGCCGTCGCGATGGTCGGCGACGGCATCAACGACGCCCCGGCGCTGGCGACGGCTGACGTCAGCATCGCGATGGGCGCGGCCGGTACCGACACCGCCCTGGAGGCCGCCGATATCGCGCTGATGGGCGACGATATCGGCAAGCTACCGTACTTGTACTCGCTCTCGCACACGGCCAACGGCGTCATCCGACAGAACATCTGGGCGAGTCTCGGCGTGAAGGCCCTGCTCGCGCTCGGCGTTCCGCTCGGACTCGTGAGCGTCGCGGTTGCCGTCGTCGTCGGTGATATGGGGATGAGTCTCGGCGTTACTGGGAACGCGATGCGTCTCTCACGGGTCCAGCCTGATTAACTCTCTGCGCCGCTCTGTTCCCGAAACTGGTTCTTTGCGAAGGTTTTTATATGCAGCACCGTCAAATCTCACTTACCAAGCGGTTTTCCGGGCGCGCGCCCGGATACACCTTGCAATTCGACAATGTCTGATCCACTTATCGACAGCGAACAGTCTACACGGGTGCCGACGGCGCACGCGTGTGCCCTGCGAAACGGTTCTGAGCTATGAGTACAGTAGAGCAACAACTCGAAGAGATAGAAGCGACGATAGAACGGGAAGTACCGTCTGATGTTCAGATCACTGAGGTCCGATATGAGGGCCCCGAACTGGTCGTCTACACGCGGGACCCGAAACGGTTCGCCCGCGACGGCGACCTCGTCCGGCAGCTGGCATCGAAACTCCGCAAGCGGATTACGGTCCGACCGGATCCGGCGGTGCTCTCGAAACCGGACGAGGCCCGCGAGCAGGTTCTCGACGTGATCCCCGAGGAGGCCGGCGTGACGGATCTGGATTTTCACGTCGATACTGGTGAGGTCGTCATCGAGGCCGAAAAGCCCGGCATGGTGATCGGTCGCCACGGCGAAACACTCCGAGAAATCACCCAAGAGACCGGCTGGACACCCGAAGTCGTCCGGACGCCGCCAATCGAATCCTCCACGGTCAAAAACGTCCGGAACTTCCTGAAACAGGAACGTGACGACCGCCGGGACACGCTCGAACGGATCGGCCGTCAGATCCACCGCGAGGAGATGTCCGACGACGAGTGGGTCCGCATCACGACGCTCGGCTGTTGCCGCGAAGTCGGCCGCGCCGCCTTTATTCTCTCGACGCCGGAGACCCGCGTGCTGATCGACTGCGGTGACAAACCCGGCGCGGAGGACGAGGTCCCCTATCTGCAGGTGCCCGAAGCGCTCGGTTCCGGCGCGAGTTCGCTCGACGCCGTCGTGTTGACCCACGCCCACCTCGACCACTCCGCGCTCATCCCGCTCCTGTTCAAGTACGGCTACGACGGGCCCATCTACACGACCGAACCGACGCGAGATCTGATGGGGCTGCTCACGCTGGATTATCTCGACGTGGCCGCCAAGGAAGGCCGCGCTCCGCCGTACGAATCCGAGATGGTCCGGGAGGCGATCAAACACACCATTCCGCTGGAATACGGCGACGTGACCGATATCTCGCCGGATATCAAGCTGACGCTGCACAACGCCGGCCACATTCTCGGCTCCTCGATTGCGCACTTTCACATCGGCGATGGGCTGTACAACGTTGCCTTCTCCGGTGACATCCACTACGACGACACGCGGCTGTTCAACGGCGCGGTCAACGAATTCCCCCGGGTGGAGACGCTGGTGCTCGAATCCACCTACGGCGGGCGAAACGACTACCAGACCGACCAGGAAGACTCCGAGCGCAACCTCAAAAAGACGATCAACAACACCCTGGATCGCGGCGGAAAAGTCCTCATCCCCGCCTTCGCAGTCGGTCGCTCACAGGAGATCATGCTCGTCCTCGAAGAGGCGATGCGAGAGGGGGATATCCCCGAGGTTCCGGTCCATCTCGACGGGATGATCTGGGAGGCGACGGCGATCCACACCACATACCCCGAGTATCTCCGTGACGACCTTCAGGAACGGATCTTCCACGGCGAGACGAACCCCTTCCTCTCCGAGCAGTTCAATCACATCGACGGCGGCGAGGAGGAACGCCAAGATGTCGCCGACGAGGGACCGTCGATCATCATCTCTACCTCGGGGATGCTCGAAGGCGGACCGATCATGTCCTGGCTCGAACACCTCGGTGCCGACCCCGACTCGACGCTCACCTTCGTCGGCTACCAGGCCCAGGGCACGCTCGGCCGTCGCATCCAGAACGGCTGGGACGAGATTCCCATCGACAACGGGAGGGGTCGCGGCCGGGAGACGCTGACGCTGAAGATGGACACCGAAGTCGTCGACGGCTTCTCCGGCCACGCTGACCGGCAAGGACTGGAGAATTTCGTCCGCACGATGAACCCCCGACCGGAGAAAGTGCTCTGTGTCCACGGCGACGAGTCCTCGACACAGGAGTTCTCCTCGGCGCTGTATCACGAGTTCAACATGCGGACGTTCGCGCCGAAAAACCTCGAAACGTTCCGCTTTGTCTGATCGGTGCCGCCGAGACTCAGTTGTCGTTGAGCGATGAAGCGGTTCGGTGTTTGGAGTGCCTGTCTGATCGTTCCAACTGGCTTCGCTTGGGGACGCGCTTTCGAAACCGAATTCGACTCTCAGCACGTACACGTCAGTGTGTCCCTCATTGTTCCGTACGACGGCTCGAAACTCTCGCGGGCGGCACTCGTCAGAGCGGTGCAGTTCGACGAGGTCCTCGATCAAGGGGTCGTCGTTATCACGGCAATCCCGACGAACAATACCGGTTATGCACGCGATCACGGGTGGCTCGACGACGACGAACCG
>JBLGCM010000168.1:0-4734 GCA_047617345.1 Natronomonas sp.
AGTCACGCGATCGGCGGAGTTGCGGGGTTTCTGGCGTGGACGCTGATCGGCCCCGCCATCTCGATCACTGCCTCCCCGCCGGCGTATTCTGTCGAGGGCTTTCGGCTGACAGCGAGCGCGACGGTTTCGGTCGTGGTGACTAGCTGGGCGATGATCGCGACGGACACGATTCACGCCCCGGCCTGCGCGACGACGCTGATTGTCTCGCTCGGACTGCTCTCGACGCCCGCACAGGTCGGGATCATCGCCGTCAGCGTCGTCATCCTCGTCGAGTTCCATGCCGCTGTCTTGTCCGTTTTCGCCCGCCTAGTCGGGTATTCTCACCCGCTTTTTGACTCGCCCGGCGGGTGAACTCCCGGCGCGCTCTCGCGCGCGCCGCCGGGTCCTCGACGAGGTGTTCGGCCAGCCGGACGTTACGGCAGTCAGATAAGAAATTGGACGAACTCTAAATTATTGGACCGAAAATTCGAGAGAGAATGCCCTAATATTCATTGGACATATCCTTATATCGCACACTCGTCCGACCAGCAGCCTTTATTATTTAGTATTTAAACGGTCAGTGTTATATACGTTCAATACACGAGATTAAGACGTGAATTACAGTCCGAAGCTAAAGCGGATTGCAGAAAAACTGGACATCTAATACGCAGGTGAGTATTCATGCCACACAAAAAAGAGGAGATCAAAGACGAACTGTACGGTGATGCGGTCAGGGAGAAAATCGAGGAGTTCGCCGAGCGCGGCTGGGAGTCCATTCCGGAGGAGGAACGCGACGAGTGGTTCACCCGGTTCAAGTTCTGGGGCGTCTTCCACCAGCGCTCCGGACAGGAGTCGTATTTCATGATGCGGCTGACGAACTGCGGGGGCGTGCTCAAACCCGACCAGCTGCAAGCAATCGGCGAGGTCGCCCGCGAATACGCGACCGGTCCCGCGGAGAATCCCGAGTGGGGCAACGGCTGGATCGACCTGACGACGCGGCAGTCGATCCAACTCCACTGGCTCAATCTGGAGGACATCCCCGAAATCTGGGAGAAACTCGAAGCCGTGGGCGTGAGTTCTCGCTCGGCCGGCGGAGATACGATGCGCAACATCTCGGGCTGTCCGGTCGCCGGCAAGGCCGAGGAGTTCATCGACTCGCGGCCGATTCTCGACGAGATTCAGGAGACGATCCGCGACGACGACGCCCTCTGCAACATGCCGCGGAAGTTCAACATCTCGGTCTCTGGCTGCAAGCAAGGCTGTGCACAGGACTCGATCAACGATATCGGGCTGGAGCCGGCGTACAAAGAGGCGGACGGCGAGACCCGCAAGGGGTTCAACGTCCGGGTCGGCGGCGGACTCGGCGGCCGCGAACCGCGCCGCGCCCGCTCGCTGGACCTGTTCATCTCCCGGGACAAGGCCGTCGAGACGGTCCGGGAGTTCGTCGAGTACTACCACGAGCACGGCAACCGCCAGAACCGCTCGAAAAACCGCGCTCGGTTTTTCGTCGACGAGCACGGGACCGAGAAAATCCGCGAGGATCTCGACGACCGGCTGGACTTCGAGTTCGAGCCCGCGGGTACGCACTTCCGCGAGGAGTACACCTACAACGCCGGCAAACCCTCCGAGGAGGGGCCACACGACCACGTCGGCGTCTACGAACAGCGCGACGGACTCAACTACGTTGGCCTGAGTGTCCCGGTCGGTCGACTCACCGCCAAGGAGACGATCGCGCTCGCGAACCTCGCCAGCGAGTACGGCTCCGGCGAGGTGCGGCTGACCCGCCGTCAGAACCCGGTCATCATGGACGTTCCGGACGACGATATCGCCCCGCTGCTCTCGGAGCCGCTGCTCGAAGAGCACACGCCCGAGCCGAGCCCGTTCGTCCGCGGCGCACAGGCCTGTACCGGGACGGAGTTTTGCTCGCTCGCACTCACCGAAACCAAAGTTCGGATGGCTCGGACGCTGCGCTGGCTGCGCAGAAACGCCGAACTACCGGACGACGTGAGCCAGCTCAAGATCCACTATTCGGGCTGTACGGCCGACTGCGGACAGGCGATGACCGCCGATATCGGCCTGCAGGGGATGCGCGCCCGCAAAGACGGCGAGATGGTCGAGGCCCTCGACGTCGGGGTCGGCGGCGGCATCGGGACGGAGCCCTCGTTTATCGAGTGGGTCCACCAGCGCGTGCCCGCCGACGAGGTTCCCGTCTTGATCAAAGAGATTGTCGAGGCCTTCGCCGCTCACCGCGAGGAGGGCCAGACATTCCGGGAGTGGGTCGAGGAGTTCGGGATCGAGGCACTCACCGATATCACGGAGCCAGCCGAGAGCGACTACGAGGACGCCTGTCTGACCGACGGCAAACAGGCGTGGTATCCCTTCGAGGACGGGGACAGTCCCGCACCGACCAAACCCGACGGCACGCCGATTTCGGCGGATGACTGACCATGAGTCACCGAGTCCTGAACGTGACGGCATACACGACGTTTGACTACCTGCAGGGCGGCGCGTCGGGAGTCGACTGGCAGGAAGAGGGGGTCGTGGTCCTCGATGTCGAGAGCGACGAGGACACCGGCGTTGTTCGGCTCTCGACGGAGCTCGATCCGACCGACGTAGACCGCCTCGACCAGCACGCCGACCACGTCGAACTCTTCCCGGATCAGGCCCGGACGCTCGCCTCGAAGCTCCGGGAAGCCGCCGACCGCGTCGAGGAGGGGGTCGACGATGAGTGAAACCGCAACGCCAGGGACGGTCTATCTGGTCGGCGCCGGCCCCGGCGATCCGGACCTACTGACGGTACGGGCCCGCAAACTCCTCGACAGCGCCGACGTGATAGCCCACGACTCGCTCGTCCACGCGGACCTGCTCGATTCGATCCCGCCGGAGACTCGGCTGGTCGATGTCGGCAAACGACCCGGACCAGACGGCGAGCGGACCACCCAGGAGGAGATCCACGACCTGCTGGTCGAGACGGCGAGCGAGCCGGCCAGTGTCGTCCGACTCAAGTGCGGCGATCCGACCGTCTTCGCCCGCGGCGGCGAGGAGGCCGAAGCGCTCGCCGACGCCGGCGTCGACTGCGAAATCGTCCCCGGCGTAACGAGCGCGATTGCCGCGCCAGGCGTCGCGGGGGTTCCGGTCACGCACCGCGAGCACGCGTCGGCGCTGACGGTCGTCACCGGTCACGAGGACCCGACCAAAGCCGAGAGCGCACTCGACTGGGCGGCGCTGGCGAACACGGTCGCCGCCGGTGGCACTCTCTCGATTCTCATGGGCGTCGGGAAACTGCCGGACAACATGGCTGCGCTGGAGGCGGCCGGCCTCGACCCCGAGACGCCGGTGGCGATGATCGAACGGGCGACCTACGACGACGAGACGGTCGTGACTGGAACAGTCGCGACGATCGCCGACCGCGCCGAGCGAGCGGGCATTTCCCCGCCAGCCGTGACGCTGGTCGGCGACGTCGTCGAGGTCCGCGAGGCGATCGACGCCTGCGTGCAGTCGCTGGATCACCGCCTCGTCGGCGCGGGCCAGTACTCACAGATCGAGGGTGACTGACGAACCCAAGGCTTCAATTGAGTCGGCAACCGATCGGTAGACAGCAGTCCGGGAGCGACGACTCCCGACACGACAGCCATGGCACCCGACGACCCAGCCGACCCCGGTATGTACGACCCGGGGCTGTCCTACACGACCGTCGCACAGACGAATCTCTCCCGCCTCGACGCCGACGCGGGCGAGCTGTTCGTCGGCGGCTACCCCATCGAGGAACTGGCCGCGAATGCGAGCTACGAGGAGAGCGTCTTCCTCCTGCTCGAAGACCGACTTCCGACCGCCGACGAACTCTCGGCGTTCCGCGACGACCTCGCTGGGCGGCGAGCGATTCCGGAACCAGCCCGCGACCTGCTCCGGTCGGCGGCCGCCGGGGGCGTCTCACCGATGACCGCACTCCGGGCGGGGCTGGCCGCGACGGATATCGACGCGGACAGCGACGGCCCGACAGCGGCCGCAAAACGAGTCGTCGCTGTCGTCCCGACGATTGTGGCGGCCTACTGGCGGTTCCGGCAGGGCGCCCAACCGCTGGAACCCGACCCGGAACTCGGCCACGTCGCCAATTATCTCTGGTTGCTCTCCGGCGAGCGCCCGACGACCGAGCGGACCGAGGCGCTCGAAACCTTCTGTGTGACGCTGCTGGAACACGGCCTCGATGCCTCCTCGTTTGCCGCCCGAACGGCCGCCTCGGCGGCGTCCGATCCGGTCTCGGCGGCGACGGCGGCCGTCGGAACGATCAAGGGCGACCGCCACGCCGGCCGCTTCGCCGAGGCGTTCGCCGTCTTGGAGTCTGCCCGCGAAACGGAGGACGTCTCCGGGCTGTTGCGCGAGCGAGCGACGCAGGGCGCGGTGCCGGGTTTCGGACACCCGGTCTATCGGGCCCGTGATCCCAGAGCAGCGGTACTGTCTGCGGAACTCGAACGGACCGCGGAGTCGGCCGAACAGACGCTCGCGACCATCCAGCGGCTGGACGAGGCCGCCAAGGACGTATTCGGTGCGGACGGCGAGTTCGAGACGTCCGATCAGCGTCCGGAAGTGACGGTGGAGTTTTCAGCGACGGCGCTGCTCGATAGCACCGGTCTGTCGCCCGCGCTGTTCGCGCCGACGTTCGCGGTCGCACGAGCGGGCGGGTGGGCCGCGCACACGCTGGAGGCCTACAGCACGGAGACGTTGCTCCGGCCGTCGGCGGCCTACGTCGGCGAGACG
>JBLGCM010000169.1:0-4725 GCA_047617345.1 Natronomonas sp.
GCCCCTTGGCTCGGATGTAGTGGGTCGGCCCGTCGGGATCGGCACCGAGCGCGCTCAGTTGAACGAACCGGTCGATGCCGTGTTTCTCGGCGGCGCGCAGGCAGTTCTCGGTGCCGCCGCGGTGGAGGCGGTCGTGCATCTCGTTGCCGCCTTTGGGCTCGAACAGCGGCGAGAGCGCGACGAGGTTGTAGACCACGTCTTGGCCCTCGAAGGCCGATTCGATGGAGTCGTAGGCCGTCACGTCGCCCATCGCCGCCTCGACGCCGTCGGGGAGGTCGTCGTTCTCGGGGCTTCGGGAGAGCACCGTCACGTCGTGACCGCGGTCGAGGAGTTCCCCGCCGAGATGGGTCCCGATGAAACCGCTGCCGCCGACGAGCAGTATGTTCATACCCGTCCGTTGGGCCCGGCGTTGGATAAACGTAGGCGGTCGAAAAGAGGCGATACAGTCAGCCGAGCAGACACCGCGGTTTCGGGAACCGCTCGATCAGCGGTTCGCCGCCGACTCTGAGCGGTTCGATGCGGCGGTCGAGGCCGGCGATCCGTCCGGCGGCCAGTGCCGCGAGCGTCAGGAAGACGACCGCATAGATGAGCGTCGAATCGAACAGTGCGAGCCAGTCGCCTGCCCAGCCGCCGAGGTAGAACGCCGTCATCTGTAGCGCACCGCTAATCGTCCCGCCCATCACGGCGCGCAACACGACGACGAACACCGCGCTCAGCGCGTGGGGCTGTCCTCCGAGTGTCACGCCACCGAACCGGTTTTCGAGCTCGTTTCGGGTTTTGCGGACAGTTGTCTTCACCTTACGGTCGAATGGTGGAGAGATATCGAGACGGGCCCCGCAGAGAGTGTTCTATCTATCGGGAAACGAACGACGGGCTGTCCCGGAGTACGGGGGGAGTTATCGCTCAGCGGACAGAGGAAAACAGTTCCCGCTCAGTTCGGGAGGAAGCTCACGAGCGTGATTGCCTCGGCGAGGACCCACGTCACGAACAGTGCGTAAGCACCGAGCAGCAGGTACGCCTCGTTGCTCGTGAGCAGAAGATCGGTTCGAAGCGTCACGAACAGCAGGACCGTCGCGGCGAGCAGACAGCCCATCATCGGCGCGGCGATACCGAAATCGATCGGCGCGGCCCCGAGCAGGAGAATTCCGATGGGGATGACGACGAGCAGATCGAAGATATTCGAGCCGACGACGTTCGCGATACTGGCGACGTGGTCCTCGCTGTTGGCGGCCTGAATGCTGACCAACGTGTCCGGAAGGCTGGTCGCGGCGGCGACGATGGTCACCCCCCAGAGGAAATCCGGGGTATCAGCGGCCTCGCCGAGATGGATGACAGCCTCGACGAGGCGTTCGACGGAAACGAGGATGACGAGCAGGCCCACGAGCAACAGCCCCCACTCCTTGCGCGGATTGATGCCGCCGGTCGGTGGCGTTTCGGTGTAATCGACGGTGTCCTGCCACTGCAAGAACAGATAGAGCGCGTAGACCGCGAGCGGCGCGGCGGCCAGCGGTCGGGTCAACTCGCCCGAGAGCGTGCTGTCGACAGGATTGTAGATCAGCGCCAGCGCGAAGGTCAAAAAGAGGACGACAACGGAGAGGAGGTAAAACAGCGTCTCCTTGTGGACGAGCGTGCGCGTGGAGTTCATGGCGCGGCCCGGCACGAGCACCGCCAGCGCCGGGATGACGAGGATGTTGAAAATCGCCGAGCCGACGACCGCACCGACGCCGAGGCCGAAGGAGCCGGCGAGAGCAGCGAAGACGACGCTCGCGAGTTCGGGAAAGCTCGATCCGGCGGCGGCGATCACTCCGCCCTGGACGACCGGCGGGAGGCGGTAGTAGGTGGCGAGGCGGGCGCTGGCGTCTTCGAGCCAGCCGCTGCCGACCCAGATGGCCGCCGTCGTGGCGACAACTACGGCAATCGAGACCGCCAGTGCGATCATCTATCCGGCTCTTGACCGGCCACTCTATAAAAACGGCCGGTGTCGGGGTGGCTCGTCGGAGCCCGAAACTACAACTATCTTAACTGCGCCGCGAGTATCGACGGCCAATGACGAGTGTCAAAAACTTCCGGATCGAGGAAGCCGCCACCCGCGAGGGACTCGGTCGGGGCATCTTCGAGTTCACCGACGACTACTCCGTGTTCGACTGGGGGAAGATGCCCGACCAGATCCCCGACAAAGGCGCTTCACTCTGTACGATGGGGGCGTTCAACTTCGAGTCGCTCGAAGCCGGCGGAGTGCCGACGCACTACCGCGGCGTCGTCTCCGACGGGAACGTCACCGACCTGGAGACCGCACTCGACCACAGCGACGCGCCGCGAGAGATGGCAATCGATCTGACGATGGCCCCCGACCTCCCCTTCGAGGACGGACGCTACGACTACGATGCGTACTACGATGCCGTCGGGGATCACTATTTGATCCCGCTCGAAATCGTCTTCCGCAACCGGGTTCCCGTCGGTTCCTCGCTGCGCAAGCGATCTACGCCGGGCGATCACGGCCTCTCGTTCGGGGAGTGGCCCGACGAGTCGGTCGACCTCCCGGAGCCAATCGTCGAGTTCTCGACGAAATACGAGAAACAGGACCGGTATCTCGATCGGACGGAGGCCGCCGAGATCTCTGGGCCGGCAGAAATTTCGGATCTCGAATGGATCGCCCGCGAGGTGAACCGAGTCGTCACCGAGCAGGCCGCCGACACCGGTTTCGACCACCAGGACGGCAAGATCGAGTGCCTCTACCACGACGGCGAAATCCGCGTCGCCGACGTGGTGGGCACCTTCGACGAGAACCGTTTCTCGCGGGGCGGCCAGCAGATCTCGAAGGAGGTGATCCGCCAGTATCACAAACGAACCCAACCCGAGTGGGTCGACGCCGTGGGTGCTGCGAAAGCGCAGGCCGACGAGAAAGGAGTCGCCGACTGGAAATCGCTCTGTGAATCCCGGCCCGACCCGCTCGACGACGAGGTGATCCAGACCGCGCGGGATCTCTACTGTGCCGGCACCAACGAGTACACGGAGCGGGACGTGTTCGACGCCCCCGATCTCGAAGTCGTGTTGGCCGCGGTACAGCGGCTCTGAGTCAGGGCCGTCCGCACTCAGATTTCAGAGCGATCCGCTCGTCAACGACCAACTGGCAGAGCGATATCGGCGCGTTCGGAGCTCAGCGTGTGTTTTGTGGGGAAACAAACCGCCATCGTAGTCGGAGTAGCCCATCTACGGACTTTTATTCGTCGGCGATCAGATGTCAGTATGGCCACGAACAGCAGCGGTCGAGGGCCGACCGGACAGCCGCGGCGAAAAGCCGGGATATTGCTCAGTGTCGTCGCCGGCGTACTCACGAGCCTCGTTCTCTCGTTTATCCCGTTTTCGACCGTGCTGGGCGGAGCGGTCGCCGGCTACCTGCGCGGCGGGACAGAGTCCGACGGCGCGCTCGTCGGCGGTGTCACGGGCGTCGTGGTGTTCGCGCCGTTTTTCCTGCTCATGTACCTGCTGTTGGGTATCATCACGCTCGGCGGCGCGCCGCCGCTGTTCAGCGGAATCGTCGTGTTGATTTTCCTCAGTGTCGGGCTGTATACCATCGGGGCAGCGGTCGTCGGCGGCTACCTCGGCGCCTACGTCTCGACGGAACTCGACAGGCGGGTTCCAATCCTCGACGATATCTGACCGCAACAGCTCACCGCCGACCGCCTCCGACGGCCTGTCGTTCGCGGGCAGACCCGGAGGTTCCGACGAGACGAAAGATCAGGCGACGCCGCTATCGAGGTTTTCCAGCAGTTTCCCGACGAACAGGCCGAGTCGCGGGGAGATATCGTCATCGTTGGCCTCTGCTGGCTGGGCGGCAAGTGTCTCGACGAACTGCTCGGAGTGGGTCATCGCGTTGATCATGTCGGTCACGTCGACGGTCAGCCCCTCGTCAGAGGTATCGACCTCCGGGTGCCGTTCTTTCAGTTCCGCAGAGTAGGTTATCGTCCAGGACGGGCCGCCGACAACGCCGATCGCGGTGTCGAGGTCGCCGACCTCGAGCGATCCGTCTGGGCTGCCGACGAAAATCGTGCCGTCCTCGATGAAGGTCCCGTATCTGCTCATGCTCCCGGTCCTGGCGGCGCGGATATTGCTCCTTTTTCGCCGCCGGGTATCAAGGTTTGGTCATTCCTCGTACGCACGCCAGAGATACAGCGACGCATACGACCGGTACGGTGCCCACTGCTCGGCCCGCTCGCACATCTCTCCGCGGGTCATCTCTCGGTCACAGACCAGTTCGATCCCGCGACGGATTCCCAGATCCTCGACGGGAAACACGTCGGGTCGACCGAGTCCGAACATCAGGAACATTTTGGCGGTCCACGGTCCGACGCCGTGGATCGCGGTGAGTTCGTCGATCACCGCCTCGTCGTCCAACTGCGCGAAGTACGCCCGGTCGTAGGCCTCGCGCTGGTACGCCTCGGCGACCGCCCGGACGTACTCGGCTTTCGCTTCGGAGAGCCCGGCGCCGTGCAGCGTGGCCGGCTCGGCGGCGAGGAGCGCTTCGGGGCTGATATCGACGGCATCGAACAGGCGTTCCTGAATCGCCGCCGCGGCGTCCATCGACACCTGCTGGCGGATCAGCGAGACGATCAGTCGCTCGAAAGTGTCCTCGGCAGGATCGAGTTCGAGCGAGCCGAACTCCCGGATATAGGGTTCGAGCGCCGGATCGATCCGGAGGTGATCGAGTACCTGTGAGTCCATCGG
>JBLGCM010000170.1:0-4714 GCA_047617345.1 Natronomonas sp.
GGTGGCCACCGTCGCCGGCGAGATGAAGAATCCGGGTCGGAACCTGCCGCTGGCGATGATTGGATCGGTGCTCATCGTGACGACGATGTACGTCCTGACGATTTTCGTCGCGACGAGCGTCTTCGATCGGGCGGCGCTGGCGGCGGCGGGCGAGACGGCGATGGTCGAGATCGGTCGCCAGTTGCTCGGGACCGCCGGGGCCTTAGTGATCATCGTCGGCGGTCTGCTGGCGACGATGTCGAGCGCGAACGCCTCGATTCTGAGCACGTCGCGGGCGATCTACGGCGTCTCGAAGGACGCGCTGTTGCCGTCGTGGGCGGCGCGGATCAACCTGAAATACGGGACGCCACACGTCGCGCTGGGGATGGCGGGCGGACCGGTCGTCGTCCTGGCGGCGACACGGCAGGTCTCCCTGCTCGCAGAGGTCGCCTCCTTCTTGCATCTGATCATGTACGGGCTGATCTGCGTGGCGCTGTTGGCAATCAGGCGTGACGAACCGGAGTGGTACGACCCGGACTTCCGCGTCCCGGGCGGCCCCGTCATCCCCGCGATCGGCGCGCTCGCGAGTTTCGGGCTGATCGGGTTCATGAATCCGCTCTCGATCGGTGTCGGTGCCGTCGTCATCGCCGCGACAGCCGGTTGGTATTTCTACTATGCCGGCGATGTGCAACTCAAGGGGGCACTATAATGACTCGTGTACTCGTACCCGTGGCGGTACTCGACGGCGAGACAGTCTCGGCCGGATTGATGAACCTGCTGTCGACGATGGACGTGACAGTGCTCGGCTATCACGTCCTGCCCGAGCAGACGCCGCCGGACCAGGCCCGAACGCAGTTCGGCGAGCGGGCAACGGCGGCGCTCGAAGACCTCAGCGAGGAGTTCCGGACCGCGGGCGGTGACGCGGACCATCGCCTCGTGTTCACGCACGACCGCCAGCAGTCGGTAGAGCGAGTCGCCGACGACGTCGGCGCGGCGGCCTACGGCATCAGCGGGACGACCGGCGACGTCGAGCAGTTGCTCGTCTCCCTGACCGGCGACGTCGATCCCACCCAGATCGGCGAGTTCGTCGTCGAGCTGATCGGTGACCGAGCAATCGGCGTGACGCTGTTCGTGGCGGGCGACGACGACGGGCGACTGGAGACCGCGACAGACCTGCTTGCCGAGGCCGGAATCGAGACGGAGACCAGACGGGCCGACGGGCGGCCGTTCGATGCGCTGATCGACGCCGTCGCGGATCACGACGGGATCGTGATGGGCGAGCGCGCGCCGTCGCTGTCCTCGTTCGTGTTCGGCGACGAGGCGGAGCGAGTCGCCGCGGCGTCGGTAGGGCCCGTGCTGGTTGTAAGAAGCGAAGACGAGCAAAGTGAGCCCCCGGAGTAAGCGAACGGCGTCGCCGCGGGAAGCGAGGCCGACCAACGGAGGGCTCGGCATAAAAAACCGAATCAGTCCGTCGTGGCTCCGTCGACGCGGTCCGTCGCGGCCGCGACGGTGTTGTCGTCGCGGTCGATACGGTCCTGTGCGGCGAGTTCGTCGAGGTGGGCGACCATGTCGTCGATGGCGTCACGCTGTTCGGCGGTTTCCTCGGTGATCTCGCCGATCCGGTCCTCGATGTCGTCCGCCCAGCCGGCGATCTGTTCGGAGGTGCTCGTGATCTCCTCGACCGAGGCGGCCTGGTCGTCGTTCGCGTCGGAGACCTCGGCAATCCCTTCGGCGGCCTCCCGAGAGGCGACGACGACCTCGTCGAGCGCGTCGAGCAGGTCGGTGATCTCCGCGCTGGCGCTGCGGACCTGCTCGTTCGTCGATTCCGTGTTTTCGACCGTTTCGCGCGTCTGTTCCTGCAGTTCGGCGACGAGATCGGAGATCTCCTCGGCGTTGGTCTTCGTCTCCTCGGCGAGCGATTTGACCTCGTCGGCGACGACGGCGAAGCCGTCGCCGGCATCGCCGGCGCGCGCGGCCTCGATGTTCGCGTTCAGCGCCAATATGTTCGTCTGGTCGGCGACTTCGGCGATCACGTCGATCACCTCGTCGATGGCGCTCATCCGCTCTTCGAGCTGTTCGACGGTGGCGACGAGGTCGTCGGTCACGTCGACGACGGCTTCCATCTCCGCCTGTGCCTGCTCGCCGGACTCCATGCCGTCCTGTGCGACGCGTTCGACGCGGGCAGCAGCGGAGTCGACCTGATCGGAGGTGGCGGCGACCTCCTCCATCGTCGCGCTGAGATTCTGCATCTCCTCGTTGACCGACCGGACCGAGTCGGTCTGCTCGCCGACTTTCTCGTCGATCATGATCGCCTCCTCGGCGATGTCGCCCGCGGCGTCGGACAGTTCCTCGACCTCGTCGACGAGTCCGCCGACCATCGTCTGCGTCGCGTCGGCGATGGCGTTGATCGCGTCGGTCAGTTCGAGCACGTCGTCGTCGAGCAGGTCGCGGCTGTCCGTGTAGTCGACGCGGGCACCGAGGTCGCCGTCTTCGAGCGACTCTGCCGTCTCCGCGGCCTCCTCGACGAGAGCGCCCATCGCCCTGCGGCGGCGGATGATCTCGGTGTTGTCCTGGACGAGTTGGATGACCCCCTGGAGTTCGCCCGCCTGATAGATCGGCGTCGCGACCGAGTGGACGTACAGCACGTCCCCGTCCTGGTTCTCCATCTCCTGTTCGAGCTCGTAGGCGCGCTGGTCCCGACCGGACCGCTCGGCCCCGAACTCCTCGTCGGCGCGGTCGGGATAGTCGACGACGGCGTTTGCGAGCGTGCGCGTCCGGTCGTCTCTGAAGAACTTCGCCGTGTCGTCGTCGCCCAGTACGTCCCCCCGGTCGATTCCGGTCAGTACCTCCATCTCGCGGTTCCACCCGATGACTCGGTGTTGCGTGTCGATAATGAACGCGGGCTGGGGCAGCGTATCCAGCAACGCGTCGGTCGCGATGTCGATGTCTTCGCTCGCCGAGGCGCGCCCGCCGAGTGTGTTTGTACTGCTCTCGTCCGTCTCAGCACCCCCGCGTGAATCGCTCATATCGGCTCGCGGGCCGCGGCGCTATTGAATTGCCCCTCCCGAGTATCAGTGATGATAGCGCACCCGGGGACATTCTTTAACCGTTGGGTCCGTTAGCGGCGGGTAGATGGACGAGGAGTACGGATTACTCGACACCGAGGAGGCCGACGGGCCGGGCGACGAGTGGGAAGAGATCGACTATTCAGACACCGAGGCCGACCGCATCGCGCGCAAACGGGACCGGGAGTTCAGCCAGTTCCGCGAGCGGATCAAAGACGCAGACCAGTTCAAGGTTACCGAATCCGTCTTCGACGAGGCGACCTACGGGGCGCTGTACAAACTCGTCCAGGACGGCCACATCGACGCCTTCGGCGGACCGATTTCGACCGGCAAGGAGGCAAACGTCTACACGGCGCTCAGCGGCGACGAGGAAGTCGCGGTGAAGATTTACCGGATCAACGCCTCCGATTTCCGCGAGATGGGCGAGTATCTGGAGGGCGACCCGCGGTTCGAGGAGGTCGCCGGCAACAAGAAGGCCGTCGTCGTTGGCTGGGTCCGCAAGGAGTTCGCGAATCTCCGGCGCGCGCGAGCGGCGGGCGTTCGCGTTCCGGAGCCCATCGCGGTCGAGCGAAACGTGCTCGTCATGGAGTATCTCGGGGCCGAGGACGGCCGGGCGAAACGCCTCGTCGAGGTCACCATCGAAAACCCCGAGACCGCCTACGAGGTCGTCCGGGAGTACATGTACCGGCTGTACGACGCCGGTATCGTCCACGGTGATCTCTCCGAATACAACATCGTCGTCCAGGACTCACAGTTATACGTTATCGATGTCGGACAGGCAGTGACGGTCCATCACCCCAACAGCGAGGAGTTCCTCGAACGGGATTGTGAGAACGTCGCGGCGTTTTTCGCCAGACAGGGTGTCGAGACCGACGGCGACCAGTTGCTCGCGTACATCCACGAGCACGCCGACCCCGAGGGGAACTAGCACTCCTCGACGGCGAGGAATCCGAATACGGCGATCGGATCGCGATTATCGACGAGGGAAACGCGGTTCGACGGGCGATGAAGCGGCTCTACTCCCGCGACTGCCGACGTGCTCGGACTCTCGGAGTCTCGAAAAGGGTTTTTATCAGGGGACGGAAGGGTCTGTATGCTCCGTCTCATCGGGCTGTTGTTGTTGATCCCCCTGCTCGATGCCATCTTGTTGGTCGTCTTCGGGTGGTATTTCAACTGGGTGCTAGTTGTGCTCGTCGTCGTCCTCTCGGCACTGATCGGGCTGTTGCTGGCGCGTGCGGAAGGCAGACACACGCTCAGAAAGATCCAACGCAGGGCAGCGAAGGGAGAGCCGCCGACGAACGAACTGATCGACGGCGCACTGCTGCTCGTCGCGGGGGCCTTCCTGCTCACGCCCGGGCTGATTACCGACGCCATCGGGTTGTTGCTCGTCATTCCAGTGACGCGGTATCCCTTCCGTGTCCTGCTGAAAAAGTACGTGCTCGTCCCCTACGCGGACGAGAAAACCGGCGGCTTCGTCACCGGCAACGTCTACGTCGGTGGCTTCCCCGGTACCGACAGCGACGAGGGCGGCCCGAGCGTCGGCGGCGGGCCGGACGGGTCCGATCCGAGCGATGGCAGCGGTTTCGACGACGCGCAAGATGTCGACTTCGAGGAAGTCGATGACCGTGATCGATGACAGAACTGTGACGGCTCACCGCCGCGAGTGCCTG
>JBLGCM010000171.1:0-4707 GCA_047617345.1 Natronomonas sp.
CATCCCGCGGATCAATTCGTTCACGTCGCGGATGACGGCGGTCATCCGTTCCTGCATCTCCTCGGGACCCTCCTGCAGTTCGGAGATGAGTCGGTCGACCTTGTTGATGAACAGCGTCGGTTTGACACCCTCTCGGAGTGCCTGCCGGAGCACCGTTTCGGTCTGTGGCATCGCGCCCTCGACGGCATCGACGACCACGAGCGCGCCGTCGACGGCACGCATCGCGCGTGTCACGTCGCCGCCGAAGTCCACGTGGCCCGGCGTGTCGATGAGGTTGATCAGGTGGTTCGTGCCCTCGTACTCGTGGGTCATCGAAACGTTTGCCGCGTCGATGGTAATCCCCCGTTCCTGCTCGTCCTCTTCGGTGTCCATCGCGAGCTGTTCGCCCGCGGTGTCGTCGGAGATCATCCCCGCGCCTGCGAGTAGGTTGTCGGTCAGCGTCGTCTTCCCGTGGTCGACGTGTGCCGCAATTGCAATGTTCCGGATATTCTCCGGTGTATTCATCAGCGTCTCGCATTCCTCTACGATTTTCTTTCGTCGGCCCATTATTACAGAGGCATACCGGCAGGAGAGTCAAAAGGATAGTGTTTCGCAGTCGTGAACTGTGCGGGGAACCGACCACGAGGCTCGCGATAAACGAGCGAACCGCGGTGTTTCGGAGTCGGGAGCAGCGACCGGCCCGGGGGCGCATCGCGACCGGAAGGGGGCGGCTTGTCCCGTTCGCGTACGCCGGAAGGAAAAAACGCGCTCGGAGAGACGATATGATCGATTTCTTAGAGTGAACTCGATTGGGAACGCTGTTTCGGGAAAACCGCCGTACTCAGACGAGAATTTGAACGGATCTCGAACGGAGTTCGGACGAATCTTATCCCGTTGTTGAAAAATCCATTTAGAACCATCCGCCGTCGATACACCTGCATGACAGCAGATAAGACGCGACGGCGGTTCTTGCTCGGGAGCAGCAGTATCGCGGCGCTCGCACTGGCTGGCTGTGTCGGCAACGACGACAGCAGCGGCGGCGATGGAATGGGCGACGGGGACGAGGGAATGGATACCGAAGGAGACGGGACGGACACCGGCGAGAACGGGATGACGCCGACCGATCCCGCGGAGGCGCCGCGGGCCGAAATCGGTCGGTTCAGCCAGGACGCCGGCACACTGCTGGTCCGCACCGGAGAGAACGGACTGCCGGGACCGGACGAACCGATCAACTCGATCAGGGGCCCTTTATCACGCGGGGATACAGCCCCGACGGACCGCCAATCGAGTACTACAACTTCGACGTTCAGTCGACGGGACCGGCACCAATCTACGCCTTCTTCCACGAGAACGGCGACCCGGTCGAGAAACAGCTCAACATCGTCGGCGTGATACCCGGCGACGACGGATACAACGATTTCTGTCGCGTCAACGCGGTGACCGTGCCCGACGAGTACGAGGCCAGCACCATCACCAGCGTCGAGGCGCTCACCGAGACGGGCTACGACATCGAACAGACGAATACGATCAAAAACTGCCCCATCATACCGGAGGGTTCGACCGCCTCGAAACACTACGGAGACGACCACGACGAGGCCCCGCTGGTCGAGGGCTGGTACGACGGACGGGTCGTCTCCTACTTCCTGTTCGAGGAAGATTCCTACGAGACGATGGACGGCAGCGTCCCGCTGTCTCCGATTTACGTCGGTTTCAACACCAATCCTGGGATGGACGGCGGCGCGGCTTCCGGGTTCGTGACCGAGGAGGAGAGCGCCCAGACGCACAACGTCGTCGCCACGCTGCCGGGTGATGCCGGATACTCGCCGCTGTGGATGGTCAACGTCTACGACAACGCCGACTTCGAGAGCGTCTCAGATCTCGATTCGGCGACGGACGCGACCATCCTCGCAGAGGGCGCGGCGACGGTGAACTGCCCGGTCGTCTCGACGGAATAGCGATGTCCACAGCCTGCCGTCGAGGACGCGATCCAAGTGATTCACACCCCTCAATAATCCACGATCGACCGACCCAGTAGGCGGGATACGCTCGTTGCCGGTCTGGCCGGCCTCGCGGCGGTCGCCGGTTCGTCCGTCGAAACGGGCCGGTCGCCCACGTTCGCCGCTGCCCCCGTCGACCAGGTGATCGCCGACCTCGCCCCCGGAGCAGTCGTGACCGCCGTGACCGAAACCGTCGGCGAAGTCGGCCATCTCCTGCATGTCGGGCCGGCGCTGGGGCTGGTCGCCGGGCTCTTCGGGCCGGACAAAGATGTCTGGCGGCAGTGACAGTACACCTCCGATCCCGACGGGAGCCACGGCGTGGTTGTCCGGGCCACCGACGGCGAGGTAAACCTCCAGGCCGAGGCGGAAACCGACTCCCCGCCGGACGGGGCGGCCGGGTGGGCCGAGCGAACAGTCGAGGGCTGACCATCTGTCGAAACGTCTATCATCGCCCCCTCGGCACCAATAGACAGCGCATGGAGAAGGCCCCGTGGTATCTCTTCGCCGGAAGCCGCGGTGGAGTCAACAGGGTCAGAATCGTCCGCACTCTCCGCGACCGCCCGCGAAACGCGAACGAACTCGCTGGCGAACTGAGCGTCGATTACAGCACGATCACACACCACCTGGATATGCTCGAAGAACACGATGTCGTCGAACCAAGCGACCACGACTACGGGAAACTGTACTTTCTGACCGATCAGTTCGAGCGACACGCCGAGACGTTCGAGGAGATCACGGAGGAGGTGGAGTGACGATGGCGATGGGACCGCCGACGATCATCGGTATCGCCATCACGGGAGTCAACAGCGTCCTGCTCGCCGCGCTGGCGATCGTCTGGTTCCGAAACTATCAGCAGTTCCGATCGACGATGGTGCTCGGGATGCGTATTCTCGAACTGATCGCGCTGAGTGTCCTGGCGTACGTGACGCTGAAATGAGCGTCCGTGCGATTGTTTCACACCCCCGCAACAGTAATACGGCCGCATCCCCTACAACAGAGCGTCTATGGACGTACAGGTCGAGGGCCCAGGCCCGGTCGGACCGTTTTTCGCTGCGCGGGATCTCTTCGAGCAGGAGGCCAGACTTGCAGAGCCGGTAACCGTTCGGATCGTCGAGGATCCCGACGAGCGGACACGCGTACAGCACGGCCCGGACGGACACGAACTGACGATTTCACAGCAGGCCGCGACGAGCGCGATGGCCCGCGAACTCGCCCTCCACGAGTTTGCGCACATGCACCACCACGAGCGCGGCCACCCCTCCCACACCCAGTCGATGGAGGAGGTGATCTTCCTCGCGCTGGCCGGCCGAACCGTCGAGCGGCGCAAACTCACCCACTGTCGACAGATCGCCAACCACATGAAAGACATCTACGCCGACGACCTGTGGCTGTCGGTCGCGCCGGCGGGCAAACTGGTCGATTTCTTGGAATCGAGTATCGCTACGGCGCTGGCCGACCAGTCGACGGCACCGGCTTGGGATCGGTTCGGAGCCGAAGCCGCCCGAACCAGCGCGGCGAGCGATCCCGAAATCACGGCCGTCAACGCCGCGTTCGCGCTCGGATTGGTCGAACGACACAGCCTCGTCAACTCGGACCATCGTCTCTACGATCTCGCCCACGCCGCCGCGGCCGACGCGCCGGAGGTGGATTTCGAGCGGTTCAAAGGCTGGTTCCGCTCGCTGTCGGCCGACCCCGACGAAAGCGAGTACCGGAAAATCCTCGTCGACGCGACCCGAGAGTACGCCGGCGGGTCGGGCCCGGCGGCGGACTGATCCCCGTCAGGGTTCCGCGAAAAGCTCCTCACGGTCCCGCTGAATCGTCGAGCGGTTCGTCGTCGAATCCTTTCGTACCGTGATCAGATCGTCGGCGGCGTCGATCAGTTCGTCGTCGTGACTGACGACCAGAATCTGTTCGACGCCGCGCTCGCGCATCGATTCGACCAGTTCGACGAGTTGGGTGACGTGGCCGGAATCGAGAAAGACCGTCGGTTCGTCCAAAATGAGCGGCGGCATCGGTGCGGCCCCCTCGATGCCCTCCGCGAGCAGGCGATAGATCGCACACCGCAGGCTGAGATTGAAGAGTGCGCGCTCGCCGCCGGAGAGTTGGTCTGGATCCAGCTTTTCGCCGTCTTTCTGGTAGACCGTCAGGCGGTACTCGCCGTCGAGTTCGATCCGCGAGTAGGTGTCGTTCTCGTAGACCAACTCGAAGGTTTCGTTGAGCATCCGCTCGAGGTTGCCGACGTTCTGACGGCGCAGTTGGGCGCGCAGGCGGCCGTACATCTCTTCGAGTTCCGCCGTCTCGTCGTGCAGCGACTCCAGTCGCTCGACCGTCTCGGCGAGGGCGTCCCGGCGCTGTCGGAGTTCGTCCAGTCGGTCGAGTTCGTTCGTAATGGCGCCGATTCGCTCCTGCAGATTCGATCGTTTCGTTTCGAGCCGATCCAGTTCCGCCGTGACGTTTTCGATGTACTCCTCGGCCTCCGCTTTCTCACTGCGTGCGCTCTCGATGCGGTCGCCGTCGACCTCCTCGCGGAGGGCGTCCCGGCGCTCGCGTTTCTCGGCCAGCAGTTCGCGGCGTTCGCCGTTCAGCGACTCCTTCTGGTCGCGATCCGCTCGGAGGCGCTCGATACTCTCGGTGAGCCTGTCAATCCGATCTAGCGCGTCCGAAAGCTCTTCGAGTCGATCCCGACGCTCGGTGAGATCGGCCTTCCGCTGGGTGTATCGTGCGATCTGCT
>JBLGCM010000172.1:0-4704 GCA_047617345.1 Natronomonas sp.
GAGGAGTTTCCCGATCTCAAACTGGCGCTCATCGAAGGCGGGTACACGTGGCTGCCGTGGTTCATATGGCGCATCGACAACGAGTGGAAGGCCCTCCGGTCGCAGGCACCGTGGCTCGATCAGCCACCCAGCGAGTACATCTACGACCACGTCCGATTTACCACCCAGCCGTCACACATGCCCGACGATCCGGACGATCTCAAACAGCTCATGGAGATCATCGACGCGGAGAAGCTCCTGATGTTCTCCAGTGACTACCCACACTGGGACGGCGACAGCCCCGACCACGCCCTCCCGCCGTCGCTGTCCAAGGAAAAAAAAGAGCGGATCTACTACAAAAACGCCCAGGCTTTTTATAACCTGCCCGACGATCCGTCTGATCTCGGGTGACCGCATGACCCGACACGAAGTCTGTCCGGCGGCCGAACTCGGTCCCGGCGAGCGAACGGTCGTCGAGGTCGACGGACTGTTTGTCGGCGTGTTCAACGTCGACGGGGAATATCACGCCCTGAACAACGTCTGTCCCCACCAGCTCGCCCCGCTCTGTGAGGGAAAGGTGACGGGGACGACCTGTTCGAAGACAGCCGGGGAGTTCGAAAGCTGGGACCGCGACGGCGAGGTACTGCGGTGTCCGTGGCACGGCTGGGAGTTCGATATCACGAACGGGGAGTCCCTGTTCAACCCCCACGTCCAGACACGAACGTTCGAAACTGACGTCGAGACGACCGAGAGTGGAGAGGGTAGCTCCGAAGAGGAGGAGTACGGCGTCGCCTTACACGGCGACGAACCGCCTGTCGACACCTACGATATCGAAATCGAACAGGAGATGATCGTCGTCTATCTCTGATCGTTCGACGGTAGCGTGTCCGCAGATTGTGCCGGAGCAGGACGCCAGTTAGCCGTCGACGAGAGTTCCGTCCCGGGCCACGACAGTGCCGTCTTTGATTACGCCACGCGGCTTGGACTGGTCCATAATGACCCGCTGGCGCGAACGGTTGTCGTGGACGAGCAGATCAGCAGCCGTCCCGTCGTCGATCCCGAGGACGCTGGCGCCGCCGGTCGTCAGCATTCGCCAGACGCGGTCGAGTCCGGGGTTGGTCGCGTACTCGAAGTCACCGCCGAGTCCGAGCGACTGGATCAGTGCCTCCTCGACTGGGTCGGTGTTACCGGGGGCGAGCCAGAAGTCCTGCACCTGGTCGGAGCCCTGGCCCAGCGCGATCCCCGCCTCCTGTAACTCTCTTACTGGCATCGCCTGTGGCGTGGTCAGGTACGAGGTGACCACACTCAGGTCGACGTCGGCAAAGCGCGCGAGGAGGTCGGCCAGCGAGTCGACCGGCATCGAGGGGGCACCGTCACGGTCGGCGACATCAGCGAGCGCATAGCAGTGACTCGCAGTGACCCGGCCGTCGTAGCCGTACGCCTCGGTCACGTCGACCAGTCGGTCGAGCGTGTACACACCAAGCGAGCCAGCGTCGTGCAGGTGCAGGTCGATACCGACATCCATCTCCTCGGCGACGCCGAAGACGGTATCGAGCCACTCCGAGATGTCACCGTTGATTGTCGCGGGGTCGAGCCCGCCGACCAGGTCGGCACCGGCGTCGACAGCGTCCCGGAGCAGTTGTGGCCCGGCCCCGGGTTCGGCGAGCAGGCCCTGCTGTGGGAACGCGACAATCTCCATATCGAGCGCGTCGGCCACCTGCTCGCGGGCAGCCTGGACCGCGCGGGCCGACTTCGGGCCGACTGTCTCGTCGATATAGGCGTGTGTTCTGGTGTGTGTCACCCCGTTTGCGACGGCCATGCCGGCCACCTCGACGACGGTTTCCTCGATGGTTTCCGCGTCGGTGGTTTCGAAGCACTCCGCGCTCATGTCGATCGACCATCGCTTCTCGAAGGTGTCGTGGTTGTGATCCGGGCACCGCCGGTCCCCCAACGAGAGTGCCTGGTCTATGTGAACGTGGGAGTCGACGAATCCCGGAGAAACCAGGTTGCCGCCGGCAGCCAGTTCGGTATCGGCGGCGGTATCGACTGTCTCCTCGATGCCGGTGATCTCTCCATCGGCGATGCTGATATCGTAGACGTCGTCCCGGTCCTGCAGGTAGGCGTCCCTGACGACGATGTCGGGTGGCGTAGTCACAACCACGACGTTACACTGGGGCGTACATATAGCTATCCGTATTTTTGCGTATTCGACGCAGACACACGACTTATCTGGATGTCCACCCAGTTTTGTTCGAGAATTATTCAGATCGGGTACAAAACCGGGCCGGTGGTGTGTCGAGACGCGCGGTCAGTCGCAGGCATCGATGAAGCCGGCTACAGGCACTCCACTGCCGGCAGTCAATACCGGAACGCTATCTCCGTGCTCCCGGATTCGCGTTCGACCTGCGTGGTCGCGGGGTCCGTCCGGGCGACGGGGCCCCCCTCGTTGAGAACCAGCGTCCGTGGGGCCCTCGTCCGGAGTGCATCGAAGGGGGTCGGGCTGTCGTAGACGACGAGAGAGCCCTCGTTGCCCTCTTCGAGACCGTATTCGTCGAGGCCAAGGACCGCCGCATTTGCAGTCGTCAGCATCTCCCAGATGGTCGACACGTCCTCGTGGCCGGCCATGTGCGCGTAGTGGATCAGTACGTAGGCCGCATCGAGAGGGTCTGCAACGCCGTAATGATAGACCGTGTCCATGACAGAGTCGTGACCGATCCCGACAGTCACGCCCGCGTCGTGGAGTTCGTCGATGCGGGTGTGTCCGCGGCGGCGCGGGTACCCGTCGTGGGCACCCTGCAGTACCGAGTTGTCCGGTGGGTTCGTAATGACACTGACGCCGCTTTCGGCGAGCAGGGAGATGACCGTGCTCGCGTAGGCGTCGTTGTACGAGTGCATCGCGGTGGAGTGACTCGCCGTCGTTCGCTCGCCGATCCCGCGTTTGAGCGCCTCGCTGGCGAGGACCTCGGTGAACCGCGACTGTGGGTCGTCCGTCTCGTCGATATGGAGATCGAGCGGCAGGGAGTACTGTTCGGCCAGGTCACAGACCAGTTTGACGCTTTTTTCGCCATCCACGCTGGTCTGTTCGTTGTGTGGAATCGCTCCAATGACATCCGCACCCATCTCGATTGCCTCGACCAGCAGGTCCTCGTTTGCCTCGGCACTGAGGATACCGTCCTGCGGAAAGGCGACAATCTCGACATCGACGATATCCGAGACGTTCGCTTTCACGTCGAGCAGCGATTCCACGGTGGTCAGCGAGGATTCGGTGGTATCGACGTGACTTCGGATCCGGGTGACACCGTTTGCGGCGTACCACTCGGCCGTCCGGGTCGCCCGTTCGACGGTGTCCTCGAACGTGAGATTCTCCTTGTACTCCGCCCAGAGATCAATTCCCTCGGCGAGTGTCCCGCTACTGTTCCAGCGCGGTTCTCCCGCCGTCCCCGCCAGATCGAGATGATGGTGGGGTTCGATCAACGGTGGCGTGATCAGGTTCCCGCCGGCATCGTACTGACAGTCCGCCGGGTAACTTTCCGAATCGCCCTCCCCGGCCGGAACGATCCGATCGATCAGTCCGTCCCTGATTTCGACATCGATACACTCGCCGTCGAGGGTCCGCCCGTCGGTGATAAAAAACTCTGCCATAGCTATGCATCGACCAACGGCCATATTAAATCTTTTATCAATGTGGTTCCCCATGACCTGTTCTCCGCACAATTTCGGACGACAGTTCACAACTGGTGTATTTTCGTCGGCAGACAGCCACTGTCCATGCAGTGGCCAACCTTCTCGCCATGCGTTCGATAGCTCCGCAGGCGGTATCTCACACTCATGTGGCAACATATTCGTCCCGCAACTCCGTGCTCACACGGTCGAGGTCGCGCAGACACTGCTCATAGTCCGTCTCGGCAAGAAAGCTGTGTTCGAAGCTGTTGCGAGCCAGCCGCTTGATATCTCCCGGACCCAGATCGAAGGTATCGGCTACCGCGCGGTAGTTATCGACGAGAGTCGCTTCGAACAGCGCCGGGTCGTCGGCGTTGATCGAGACAGGGACCCCCGCCTTCATGAGCGCGACGATTGGATGGTCGCGCATCTCCTCGTAGATGTCCAACTCGACGTTGCTGATCGGGCAGACGGTCAGCGGGATCTCCTCCTTGGCGAGATAATCGAGCAGGATGTCGTCCTCGATAGCTCGCACGCCGTGGTCGATGCGCTCGATATCGAGCGAGCACAGGGCATCCCAGACGCTCGCGGGACCCACGGCCTCGCCAGCGTGAGCGATACGGTGAAAGTCCAGTTCGCGGGCGCGCCGGTATGCCGGTTCGTGGCGATGGGCCGGGTGCCCACCCTCTTTCCCACCCATTCCGATCGTCGTGATACCTGCTCTGTCACGGCTGTCGTTGGCGCGTTCGACGATGGCCGTGGTCCGTTCTGGGTCGTTTGTTCGCACCAGCCCTGCGACGAAGTTGATCTCGACGCCGTACTCCTCGGCCGCCCGTCGTCGCCCCTCGGCCAGTCCGGCGATCACGTCCTCCCAATCAACGGCGTCGTCGTAGTAGCCGTAGCTGAACGTCAGCTCACGGTAGCGGATGTTCTGTGCCGCCGACCGTTCCGCGATTGTGAGTACGAGGTCAGTAAAATCCGCTGGCTGCCGGAGCACGTTCGTCGCCCGGTTCAAAAAGTTGATGAAGGCTGGAAGATTCTCGAAATCCAGGGCTTCCCGTACCT